>JAIEOP010000355.1 GCA_019750465.1 Acetobacteraceae bacterium
CCGCCGCGATCACGTCGTCGCCGGCAAGGCCGCGCAGGTCGTCGGCCGCGCCGCTGCCGGTGATGTTGTCGCCGAAGACGGACGCGACGACGCCCTCGATGCCGATCAGCGAGGAGAGGGAATTCGCCTCCTGGCCGGTGACGAGGTTCACCGAGACGCTGGTGGCGCGGCCGCTGAAATCCGCCGTATCGAAGCCGGTATCACCGTCGAGCGTGTCCCTGCCGGAATTGCTGATGAGCAGGTCATTGGCGGCGAGGCCGAAAAATCCATCATCCGTCCCCGGGGACGCGGCATCGGTCAGCGTGTCATCGCCCGCGGTGCCAATGAAGATCATGCAAACTTCCTCCAGGCGGTCGGGCGACAGGAACAGCCGGAGAGCCGGCGAAGTCGCGGTCGATGTCACGCTCTAATAATGCGTTTACAGGCGGGGGAGAAGGCGCGGGTGGGTCGCATAATGTAAACACCCTCTTTGCAATTGCCCGCATCGCGCGCAAAAAGCTCGGTGGCAGAATTGCAACACTGAGCGCAATCATTGCCCTGCCTCGCACGGGCAGCTCCGCTCACCGCGTGGCCAGTGGAAGCCGACCGGCCATCTGCACGCGATGGTTGCAGAGATGGATTTCCTCTATCGCGTTGAGCGGGACCACAAATTCACGCCCGGCTGCCGCTTCGACAATAGCGGGTGACGCGTGCGATCCGGCGATGGAGGTCTCTCCGAGCTGCTGTAATGACTTGTCACGACTCTCGGGCGGTCGTTGACCCGCTGGAAAGCTTTGGTTAATCCTTCAGGCGATCGCGGCGCCCGGTGTGCCGCAACAACGGTTTGGGGTTCGGGCGATGAGCGATTTCGCATCCGTTGTCGGCGGGACACCTGGCGACACGATCCCGATTGCCAGCGTGGACCCCGACGGGGCCTTTGCCTATTTTTGGAACACCGGTACCGCCGACCTTGACCTGGGAGCGCAGGGCGACGCCTGGGACAGCCAGGGTTCCAACGCGAACAACACCGTCGCCGGCGGCACCGGTGACGACACGATGGCGGCCGGCGCTGGCAGTGACCTGCTCACGGGCCAGGACGGCGATGACATCATCGATGCCGGGGCCGGCGACAACACTGTGGCCGGCGGTCAGGGCGCAGACACGTTGCTCACCGGGTCGGGCAATGATTTCGTCGACGGCGGCGTGGGTAACGACGTTGTCCAAGCCGGAGCCGGAAGCGACCAGATCTTCGGCGGTGACGGCGACGATAGCCTTGCCGGCGAGGCGGGGATGGACTCGCTCTATGGCGGCTCCGGCAACGACACGCTGCTGGGTGGCGCCGACGATGACTACCTCTCCGGCGCCTCGGGCAATGACTTCCTCTCCGGCGACGGCGGCAACGACACCCTGTTCGGCGGCAGCGGCACGGACGTCTTCTTCTTCGACAGCAATTTCGGCAACGATGTGATCAAGGACATCGGTAGCGGCGACCAGATCTGGCTCACCTCGAACATCAACAACTCCGGCATCACCTCGGCCTCGGACGTGACGAACTTCCTCGGCGGCGGCACCGATCCCGGTACCGGCCTGCCCTTCACGACCATCACCATCGGCTCCGACGTGATCCGCATCGACAACATGGATCAGTCCACCTTCGAGGCGAACATCTCCACCTGGGTGAAGATCCAGCCTTAATCCTTTCATGGTAGCCATTCCCGGGTAACCGGGAAGGAGCCTTGCCTGAACACCATCATCCATCGGCCGGCGGCGTCGCAAGATGCCGCCGTATTGCGTTCGGCGACACAGGTCGCTCTCTCGCCGGGCATCGTCCTGCTCGTCTTCCCGGCGGATACGCTCGGCCTCGATCTGCCCAGCGTCATCCTGCGGGCGGCCGAGGGCCCGGTGATGCCGCCGCTGTCGTGGCAGCGTCTGGCAACCGCCGCAGGGCCTTCCCTGCTGCTGATCGCCAGGTCCCAGCCCTGTCTTGCCTCGGGCGCCAACCTGGCGCTGTCCGATGGCCGCGGCGCGGCGCTTGAATTCCTGGTCGCCCCGCCGGTCGCGCTGGGACACATCGCGGAAGGGTTGGCGCCCGCCACGGCGCTCGGCCTGCTGCGCTTCATCGCATCCAAGGCCACCGGCATCCTGCGCCACAGCGAGGATGCCGGCCTGGCCGAATCCTGCCACGCCGCCGCCGAAGCCGTCATGGCGCCGGACCGCGCGGCTATTCCGGTCGCGCTCTGCGGGCCCGACATGGTGATGTGGGCGCTGCCTGACAGCGTTCCGGCCACCGGTGGCATCTACTACGCGCTGAGCCGGCGCCGGCTGCGACGCGTCACGGTGCACGGCAACACCGTCATCCTGCGGGACCGGCAGTTCGAGGACGGCTACCTGCTGATCCCCGACGCCGAGGGGCCGATCCACCTTGCCCCCTCGGGAGGCCGCCTGCCATCGCTGGCCGAGCTGGGCCGGTCGGAGGATCGGCAGAGCCGCGCCTTCTATCGCAGCGGCCTTGCCGAGCTGGGTCGGCGCGCGCCGGGCGATCCGCACGCGCGGCGGCTGCTGCGGGACCTGCAGATGCTGGCGCCGACCGCCAAGCCGCACCGGCTGACCCAGCCGGGCCGTCCCTTCGGCGCGGCGCTCGAGCTCGGCCTCTGCGACCATGGCGGGGGCGCCTTCTTCCGCGGCTGGATCCGCGATCCGCTGGGCCTGGTCTGCGGCCTGACCCTGCGCTCCGACTATGGCGAGTTGCAGCTTGACCCAACACGTCTCGGGCGGTTCAGCCGCCCCGACCTGGCGGAGACCTTCGCCGGATCGCCTTTCGGCGGCCTCGGCCCCAAGGCCGGATTTGTCCTCCACCTGCCGGAGGTGGCGCTGCGCCCCGTGGCACAATGGAGCCTGCGGCTGGAGCTGACCACGGGCGACTCGGCGATGCTGGTGGCGCCGCCGGCCATCCTGCATCCGCAAGGCGCGCGGGATGCCGTGCTCAGCGCCGTGCCGGCCGCGGAGATCACGCCGGCGCTGATGGAGCACTGCATCGCCCCGGCCGTGCCGCCGCTGCACGCCGCCGTGCTGGCACAGCGCCTGCCGCCCGATATGCTGCCGCTCGGCACGCCGCTGCGCAATCCGGCCGTTTCCATCGTCGTGCCGCTCTACCGCAACATGCGCTTCCTCAAGCACCAGTATGCTGCCCTTGCTCGGGACCCCGCCGCACGGGCCGTCGCGGAACTGATCTACGTACTCGATTCGCCCGAGCAGCGCGCCGAGGTGGAGCATCAGCTGCGCGGCTTGCACGCGGTCCACGGCATGCCGGCGATCCTCATCGTGCAGAGTGGCAATTTCGGCTATGCCAGCGCCTGCAACAGCGGTGCCGAGGCGGCGCGCAGCGGCATCCTGCTCATGCTGAACTCGGACGTGATCCCGGCCGGGCGCGGCTGGCTGCAGCCGCTGCTGGAGGCACTGGCCGCCGATCCGGGCCTCGCCGCGGTGGGACCGAAGCTGCTGTTCGAGGACGGGTCGCTGCAGCATGCGGGCCTCTATTTTGAACGGGGCCCGTTCGGGGAATGGTACAACAATCATTACTACAAGGGTTACCCCAGGTACTACCCGGCCGCGCAGCGCGCCTGCCGCGTGCCCGGCGTGACCGGTGCGGCGCTCTGCGTGCGGCAGGAGGCCTATGCCGCGGTGGGCGGTTTCACCACCGATTACGTCATCGGCGACTATGAGGATTCCGACCTCTGCCTGAAGCTGCGCGCCGCGGGCGGCGAGATCGCCTATGTTCCCGGTGCCGAGCTCTATCACTTCGAGCGGCAGTCGATCCGCGCCCATGATGGCTACACGCGCAGCCTGGCCGCTGCCTACAACCGCCAGACCCACCACAAGCGCTGGTCCTCGACCATCGAGGCGCTGATGGCAACCATGGGCAACCAACCCACCTTGAGCCGCCAGGACTAGGCCAATGCGGCTGCTGATGCTGTGCCACAACCATCCGGACCTCCAGGCCGGCGGCACCGAGGTGGTCGCCCGCACCCTGTTCCGCGAGCTGCGCGACCGCCATGGGGTGGAGGGGCTGTTCCTCGCCGCGGTCACCGGCGCCCACCGCGAGCGGCGCCCCGGCACGCTGCTGCAGGGCATCGGCAATGCCGCCGACGAGATGCTGGTCTGGCTGGGCCATTTCGATCGGTTCTTCCTCTCGCAGCCCGACACCTACGGGCTGGCCACCCTGGCCGGACTGGTCGAGGACCTCGACCCGGACGTGATCCACGTGCACCATCCCTTGCTGTTCGGGGTGGAGACGCTCGATCTCCTGCGTCGGGTGGCGCCACGCGCCCGCCTGGTCTTCACCGCCCACGACTTCTTCCCGATCTGCCCGCAGGAAGGCCAGCTGCTCACGACGGAGGGGCGGCTCTGCTCCGGTCCAAGCCTCGACGCCTGCCAGCGCTGCTTCCCGAATCGCCCGGGCTCGGACTTCGTGCTGCGCGAACTGCAACTGCGCGATGCGTTCCGCGGCGTCGATCTCATGCTGGCCCCCAGCGCCTTCGCCCGCGACCGGTACGTCGCCGCCGGCTGGCCAGCCGAGCGCTTTGCCCTGGTGCCCAACGGCATCGCCGAGGCAGTGCCGGCGCCGCACCGCGAAATGCGGCATGGCCGGCGCGACCGCTTCGGCTTCTTCGGCCACATCAACCGCTTCAAGGGCAGCCTGGTGCTGCTGGCGGCCTCGCGCCGGCTGAGCGAGGCTGGCGTCGAGCACCAGGTGGCGCTGAACGGGGGCACCGCCTACCAGTCCGACGCCTTCCTGGAGGAATTCCGCGGTGCCCTCGGCGCGGCGCCGGCGGCGCGGCACCAGGGCCCCTATGCCTCCGGCCAGCTCGCCGGGCTGATGGCACAGATCGACTGGGCGGTCGTGCCCTCCATCTGGTGGGAGAACGCGCCGCTCGTCGTGCTGGAAGCCTTCCGGCACCAGCGCCCCGTCATCTGCGGCGGCGTGGGCGGCATGGCGGAGCTGGTGCGGGACGGCGTCGACGGGCTGCATGCGCCGGTGAACGACCCGCTCGGCTTGGCGCGGGAAATGCGCCGGGCCGTCGAGACCGAAGGGTTGTGGGACACGCTGGTCGCCGGCATCCGCCCGCCCCTCTCGGTGCCCGATGTGGCGCGGCTGCACCTGCAGCACTACACGGGCGCCCTGACGCCGGCCGCCGCCGCATAGGGGTGGCCGCATAGGGGTGAAGGCGTTCATCGGGCTTCAGGAAAGCCGACCCAGTATCCTGTGCGGGCGTGCAAAGCATGACGTCAGCACGGTTCCACGTGGGTCGCCTTTGCCCTAGATTGCGCTGCCTGAGGGGAAGTGAAGGATGAAGCTGAAGCCGGTCCCCTCCGCGCGGCGCGCCGCGCGGGACCTGCCCGCCAGCGATGACGCGCCCACCACCGAACCGCCGGCGACCTCCGATGTCCGCGGCGTGATCGACAACGCGACCTCGGATCGGCTCTATGGCTGGGCCTGGGATGCGAACCATCCCGGCGCGCGGCTGAGGGTCGAGCTGCGCCTGGCGGGCGAGGTCGTGGCGAACACCATCGCCGATTTCGTGCGGCCCGACCTCGCCCGGACCGGTGTCGGCGATGGCTGCCATGCCTTCGAATTCCCCCTGGTGCCGGCCTGGATCGAGCGGCGGGCGGAGCTGACGGCGGTCGCCTTCGGCGCCGACGGCACCGAATTCCCGATCGCCATGCGGTTGCGCCGGACCGAGGAGGGCGCACCCGCCGCGGCGGCGCAGATCGTCCGTGCGCTCGAGGCCATGCAGGGCGAGCAGGAGGGCATCCGGGCGGAGCTGGCGGCGCTGCGCGACCGCGCCAGCAGCCTGCCCGAGGCGGGTGCGGTCGCCGCGATGCGGCATTCCCAGGACGAACTGCATCGCAAGGTGGAGCAGCTGGAGCTGTGGCTCACCCGTCTCGACGGGCAGCTCGGCGATGCCGACCTGCGCGGCGATGCCTCCGGGTCGGGGCGGCTCGACATCTGGCAGTCGGTGCTGATCGCCGTGCTGGCCAGCGCCAGCAGTGCCGCGCTCGGGGTCGTGGTGGCGCGCCACTTCATGCTGTCCTGACGATGGCGCGCTCGGCCGCAACGCGACAGGCAACGACCCGCGGCGAGCAGTCCCGCGCAGAGGTGATGCTCGAGGAGGCGATCGAGGACGTCCTTCGCGTCGTCGCCTCCTGGGTCTGGCTGGTCATCGCGCTGGGCCTGCTCGGCACGATCTTCGCGCTGCTGTCGCTGCTCAACCGGATGTTCATCTTCGTCTTCGTGGCAACGACGCTGGATCCGGACTCGCTGGTTACCGCACTCGTCTTCATGCTGCTGATCAGCGTGCTGATGATCGCCTTCCGCGTGATGGAGAGGCAATCCATTGCGCAGGTCGCCAACTACATCGCGCGCCGGCTGGCGGTGCCGGCGGTCATGGCAACGGCGCAGCGGGCCGGCCGGCCGGAAACCCTCGCCACCGCGGTGATCCGGGACATCGAGACAATCCGCATGGCGCTGACCGGTCCCGGCAGCGCAGCGGTGGTGCACGCGGTGGTCACGCCGCCGCTGCTGGCGCTCGCCTTCATCCTGCACTGGATGTTCGGCGTGCTGGCGATCTTCTACTGCGTCACCGCCGGGATCATGAGCGTCATGATCACGCGCGCCAAGAAGCGGGCCGCGGAGTCCGGGGGGAACGGGCGGGCGCGCGCCACCGGCCTCGCCGCCGATGCCATGCGATCGGGCGAGGCGGTGCTGGCGATGGGGATGCTGCCGCGGCTGGCCGGCCAGTGGATCGAGGTGACCACGGCCGCGGCCGGCGAGGCCTGGATCGCGGAGCGGCGGGCCGCGCGGCTGCGTGTCGCGCTCGAGATCATCTTCGGCTCCTACCGGGGCTTCTTCGTCATCATCAGCGGCTATCTCGCGCTGAGCGGCGAGATCCTGACCAATGTGGCGATCGCCAGCATGTTCATCATGCTCCGGATCCCCGAACCCTTCATCACCATCGGCGACAACGCGCAGGAAATCGCGGAAGGGATGTCGGCGTGGCGTCGCCTGAAGGCGCTGGTCAGCGGCAGCCCGATGCCGCCGGATGGCCTTGCCTTCCCCTGCCATGCCGGCCGGCTGGTCGCCGAGAAGATCGGCTTCGGCTTCCGCGGCCCGATGCCGCCGCTGTTCCGGAACCTGGACCTGACCGTGGAGCCGGGCGAGATCGTGGCGATCATCGGGCCCTCGGGCAGCGGGAAGTCGACCCTGCTCAGGCTGCTGATCGGCATGCTGCGCCCGAACCAGGGCGGCGTGTACCTCGATGGCTGCAACGTCGCGCAGTGGGACCGGCGCGAATTGGCGAAGCATCTCGGCTTCCTGCCGCAGGAGCCGCTGCTGTCCCGCGGAACCGCGGCGGAAGTGATCTCCCGCCTCGAGATCCCGGACATGACTCTGGTGCTCGATGCGGCCCGCCGCGCCGGCGCGCACGAGACCATCGTGAAGCTGGAGCTCGGCTACGCCACGCTCATCACCGGGCAGCACCAGCTCTCGATGGGCCAGCGCCACCGCATCGCGATCGCCCGGGCGCTCTATGGCAGGCCGAAGGTCGTGGTGATGGACGAGCTCGCCGGATCGCTCGATATGGCCGGCGAGGCCGAGATTGCGCGGCTGCTCGCCGTGCTGCGCGAGGAGGGGACGGCGGTGATCTTCACCACCCACCGGCCCGGCCTGCTGGCCATGGCCGACCGCGTGCTCGCGCTGCGCAACGGCGTGCTCGTCTCGGCCAATGCGGACGGCGCGCCGCCGCGCCTCGCCGGACGGCAGGCCAAGCTGCAGGGCCCGGCCCGGGCGGCTGCGCCCGGCGGGGCGGCCCGGCCATGAGCGCCACGACCTTCTCCGACGCGGCGGGCGACCTGGCGGGTTCGCCCGCCCCGGTCCCGACGGCGCGGCCGCGTATCAGGCTGCGTGACCACGGCGTGACGATCCCGGTCGTGCTGGTGCTCTGCGTCCTGACCATCTGCGCGCAGCTGGTGCCTCTGTCGTTCATAATGGTGATGTTCCACGTCGCCGATGGCGTGGTCGAGACGCGCAACACCTCCACGCTGGTCGGCTTCACGGCGCTGTTCCTGCTGATCGTCGGGGTGAGCGGCATCTTCATCTCGCTGCGCGGCACCCTCATCGCATCGATTGCCGAGCGAGTCGGGCTGTGGCTCAGGGCCGAGGCGATGCAGGCCGCCGTGCGCAATGCGGTCAGCACGGAGGCCGCCGACGGCGCCGCCCTGCTGCAGGACATCAACACCGTGCAGAGCTTCCTGCGCAGCCCGGCGCCGCTGATCGTGCTGGAAATGCTCGGCGCGATGGTTCCCCTTGCGATGCTGTTCTACTTCCACGTGGTGTTCGGCCTGATCGCGGTGGGCGGCATCATCGCGGCGATCCTCATGGGCGTGCTGCTGCATGTCGCCACCCGCCGTGTCGCCCGCGACGCGCGCAGGCGCCTCGCCGAGACCTCCGCCGACCTCAGCGGGCAGCTGGCACATCCGGACCTGGTGCGCGGCCTGGGCATGCTGTGGGCGACCATGCTGCGTTGGCAGCCGCGCTACGATGCGGCGCTGGGGAGCATGGAGACCGTGCGCCGGCGCATCCAGTCGCTCAACGGGCTCGAGGAGCTGGTCTTCACCATCTACGAGATCTGCCTCAAGGCCTTTGCCTGCTACCTGCTGTTCATCCATGCCGGCACGATCGGGCTGCTGATGGCGGCCTCCTTCTTCGGCAACCATGTGGTCAGCCCCTTCTCCAACCTCGCCAAGTCCTGGCAGAGCTGGGCCTTCGCCCTGCAATCCTGGCGCCGCATCCAGGAGGCGATCGGCGATCATGGGGCGCCGCCGGTCGCGCCCGTCATTGCCGCGGCACCGCCGGGGCTGGTGATGGAAGCCGCCGCCTTCCACCCGCCCGGCCGCAAGGCGCCGATCATCGGCGACCTGACCCTGCGGCTGGCGCCGGGCGCCGTGGTGACCGTCGAGGGGCCGAACGGCGTGGGCAAGAGCACGCTGCTGCGTCTCATCCTCGGCCTGATGCCGCCGACCGGCGGGCGCGTCCTGCTGGACGGGCAGGACACCTTCTATTGCGACCGTGCCGCGCTGGGCGCCCGCGTCGGCTACCTGCCGCAGGACGTGCAGCTTCTGGAAGGCGACGTGCTGCACAACATCGGCCGCGGCCCGGGCGCGCCGCCGGAGATGGTGGTGGCCGCGGCCCGCGCCGCCGGCGCCCACGACATGATCGGCCGCCTGCCGGGGGGCTACCAGACACCCTCCGGCACCACCTCCGGCCTCTCCGCCGGGCAGCGGCGGCTGGTCGGCCTGGCGCGGGCGCTGTATGGCGAGCCGCGCCTGCTGGTGCTGGATGAGCCGGAGGTCGGCCTCGACGGCTACGCCCGGGTGGCGATGCGCGCGGCGGTCGGCACGGTGCGCGAACGCGGCGGCATCGTCGTGATCGTCACGCACGAGCCCGGCACCTGGCGCGGCGCGGCGGATCTGCGACTGCTGCTCAGCGAGGGCGGCGGCTGGCAGGTGCAACGCGCGGAGGACGCGCCGCCCGCGAGCGAGGCGGGAGAACGCCTTGCCGCCCTTCAGTGAGGCTTGGAGATCACGACGTGCAGCCTTCCGGTGACAGCGGCAGCCGCGCCCTGATCCTGCCCGGGTCGGTCGCCCCCCAGGTCAGCCTTGAGGAACGGCTCGAGGCATCCATCAAGTCACCGCCCGTCGGGCGCGTGGCGCGCACCTCGGTGCTCGTGCTGCTGCTGACGCTCGTGCCGTTCTTCGGCTGGGCGACCATGACGACGATGGAGCGTGCCGTCCTCGCCACCGGCTTCCTCATTCCGGAGGGGCGCAAGAAGACCGTGAACCTGCTCGAGCCCGGCATCCTGCGCCGCCTGCTGGTGCGGGAGGGACAGATCGTGGATGCCGGGCAGCCGCTGCTGCAGCTCGACGTCACCCAGGCGGAATCGCTGGCCGACCAGGCACGCGCGCAGTTCTGGAGCGGCCGCGCCCGGATCGCGCGGCTGCGCGCCGAGCAAGCGGAGAAGCGCAGCCTCGAATTCCCGGACGACATCATGCGCGCCGCCGCCGGCGATCCGGCGATCCGCGTCTTCCTCGAGGCCGAGCAGGCGCTCTTCGGGGCGCGCTGGGAAGCCTTTGACGGCGTGATCGCCGTGCAGCAGCGCAACATCGCCCAGTTCCAGGAGCAGATCAACGGCGTGCGGGCGCAGCGCCAGGCCAACGAGGCGCAGCTGCGCTCGGCGCGCGAGCAGCTGACGGGCATGCGGACGCTGCAGCAGCAGGGACTGGTTTCGCTGTTCCGCCTGCAGGAGATGCAGCGGCTGGAGTCGAGCTATATCGGCGCCATCGGCCAGTTCACCGCACAGGAATCGCAGCTGCGCGAGCAGGTCCAGGGTGCCGAGAAGCAGCTGGCCTCCGTCCGCCTTACCCGCCTCCAGGAGATCGCCACCGAGTTGCAGGCTGCCGAGGCCCTGGTGGCGACCTCGACGCAGCAGATGCGCGCGACGGAGGACGTGCTGGCGCGGCGCGAGGTGCTCTCGCCCGAGGCCGGCAAGGTGTCGAACATCCAGGCCTTCACGCCAGGCGCCACGATCGGCAGCGGGCAGCCCATCCTCGACCTCGTGCCGGTGCGCGACCGCTTCGTCGTCGAGATGCAGGTGGTGCCGACCGACATCGAGCAGGTCGCCGTAGGGCAGCGCGTGAACATGCGCCTCACCTCCTACCGGATGCGCCAGGTGCCGCTGATCGCCGGCAAGGTGATCCAGGTCGCTGCCGACATCACCTCCTCCCCCACGGGCAGCACCTACTTCCTTGCGCGCGCGGAGCTCGACCTCGGGATGCTGGACAAGCTGCCCGACGTGACCCTGCAGGCAGGCATGCCGGCCGAGGTCTATGTGCTGGGTGAGGAGCGCACGCCGCTCGATTATCTCTGGTCGCCGATCCGCAACGCGGCGCGCCGTGCCTTCCGCGACTGAGGATCGTGCAGCGCCCCCGCGACCCTGCCCCCCAGGACGCCCGATCGGGGCTCGGCCCCTACTCGGTCATGGCCGTCACGGAGACCTGTCGGGGTCTCCGCAGCGCGCCGCACGAGGCCGCGAGACGCGGTTCTGCATGATGGAACTGTCGGAGAAAAGGCAGTCCGAGGGCGGGAGTTGCGGGTCGTGAGTGTGGGCCCGGCGGATTACGCTGCCGCGACAGCGAAGATATGCGTATGCCGGTAGGCATGTCCCTGGCCCTCGTGGACGGCACGACGGGCGTCGTGGGCAGTTGGCGGCGGAGCCCTGCCCTGCCCAGGCGCGGATCCGACGAAGGGAGAAGGAGCCTGCGCATGGCGGAGACCAGCGGATGTTGAGCCTCTTTTCGGTGTCGATGCCGCGTGCCGGGCACCACGTGGCGGAGATGGTGCTCGGGCGGCTGCTCGGCTCGCAGTTCGCCTATTGCGAGTTCTACACCATCCGCACCTGCTGCAAGGCGATCCCCTGCACGCGCATCCCGGACCACGCGGCGGCGGGCGCCGTGCTGTTCATGCAGAAGTCGCATGACCACGACCTCACCGATCCGTCCGATCCCGGCCTCGACGGCCTGCTGATCCAGGTGCGCGAGCCGGTGGCGCGCGCGCTGTCGAATTACGAGCTCGACCTGCGCACCGTCGGGCCGCCGCATTCGCCCGAGTACATGCGGTTCTGGCTCGGCCTCGAGGCAGCCTACACGGTCGGCTTCATCGAGAAGTGGTGCGCCACGCCCGGCCCGCGCGCCTTCCTGCTGAAATACGAGGACCTGCTGAGCGATCCGGTCACCTACTATCTCCGCCTCTTCGAGCGGTTCGGACTGCCGATGCGCGCCTTCGATGCGCAGAAGGTGATTGCCGCGCAGTCGCTTTCCTCGGGCGACAAGAAGCCGTTCAAGGAGCGCGAGATCCGCTCAAGCCCGCATTTCGACCAGGAGAGCATGGCCGATTTCCAGCGCATCATCGCGCGCAGCGCCGCGAAGCTCGACTACGTGCCGCATGGCGAGCTGGACCGGGCCGCGGGCCGCTCGCGCGCCGTCGCCCTGGCCTTTGAAGCGAAGCAGCGCATGCTGCAAGGTCGTCCAAAGGAGGCGCTCGTGGCGCTGGACGGCTACCTGACGCTGCAGGACGCGCATGTCTTCGGCCGCCGCCTGCGCGCGGGTCTCCTGGCGGGCCTCGGCGACCTCGATGCGGCGGAGGCCGACCTGCAGGCCGTGATCGCCGAGGAGCCAGGCCACGCGCGCGCCTATCTCGATCTCGCCGAGCTGCAGCGCAAGCGCGGCAGCCTGACTGCGGCACGGCTCACACTCGAACAGTGCCTGGAGCGCGCGCGCGATCCTGCGCGTGCCGGTGAGCTGGTGCTGCAGGCCTTCTCGGAACCGGCCCTGACCGCGGCGGCGCGTGCCGTGGCACCGAAGCCGCCAGTGACGCGGGAAGACGTGGTCGCCGCCTTCCGGTTCATCCTCGGCCGGGCGCCGGAGGATGACCGGGTCGTCGAATCGCACCAGCGCGTCGGCTCCGCAGCCGAGCTGCGCGACATCCTGCTGCGCAGCCCCGAATTCGCCGAAAAGTATCGCAGGCTGATCGCCACCGCGCCGCCCCGCCCAGGTTCGGGCTGAGGCGCGCCGCCGACCCCGGAGGCGCATCCGGCCGAACCGGCGCAAGCCGGACGATGCGGGGCCGCGGCGTGCCGGATGCCCCCGCGCGATTCCACCGCAGGCACATTTGCGCTAAGCAAACCTCTGGAGGTTTGCGCACGACAAAAAACCTAAGCAGGCTTTCGCTACAATGGATTGGACCACACGATGTGTGGGCCAAGCCATGAAAGCCTGCTTAGAGCGGGATGCGCTGGGGCAGAATCGCCGCAAACGCTGAATGCCGCGACCCGGCAAAGGCTGGAGCGTGTTGCGTGAGCGCATGCGGACGCAATACGCTCCAGGATCATGACGAAGGCGAATGATGCGCGGCAGGCGGCCCCGCTCCCTGGGCTGGCCGCCGTGCACGATGAGGACGGCATGGACCAGACACCGAAGCACCTGATCGGTGCGTCGATCCCCCGTTCGGGGCACCATTTCCTGCAGAACCTGCTGACCCGGTATTTCGGCCCGCAGTTGCATTACTGTGAATTCTACTCGCCGAAGGATTGCTGCAGGAGCATCCCCTGCACCCGGCGCGGCGCCTTCTCGGTAGTCTACCAGAAGAGCCACGACCGCGACATGGAGGTGCCGAAGACGATCCCCGGCGCCACCTATGTCATCCAGTACCGTCACCCGGTGCCGGAAGCGCTGTCCGACCGCGAGCTCGACGTGCAGGACGGCTTCGGCCGCATCAGCCTGAACTACCGCCTGGGCCGCGCGCACTACGCCTCCTGGCTTGCCGGCAAGGCGGTGTACTACCGCCGCTTCCACGACAAGTGGCTGGCCAGCCGGCTTGGCGACGGCATCTATCTCGATTATGCCGACCTCTCCCGTCGCCCGGCGGATGCGGTCGTGCGCATCGCCGAGGCCGCGACCGGCACGGTTGACCGCGCCCGCGTGGACGCGGTGGTCGAGGAAGCACGGTCGATCCGCGTCAGCACGGCGAGCAAGGCGCCCGCCGGGTTCAAGCCACGCGTCCCGGAGGAAAGCCCGCACTTCGACCGCGACCTGCTCGGCGCCTTCGAGGACTACGTGGTCAGCCGCACGCCGCAGTTCGGCTACGAGCGCATGATCCCGGAAGGCCGGTTCGAGGGGCACCTGCTGCAGGGCCTGGTCCTGGCCCTCGACGAAGCCGAGCCGCTGCCCGCAGGGCATACGGACCGGCTGCAGGCCGCGCTGGCCGTCGCCGGCGAGCATCCCGACCTGATGATCCGCCTGGCGCAGCGCGATCTGCGCGCCGGTGACGCCGCCGCCGCGGCGGCCAGGCTCCGCCGCGTGGTGGAGGCCCACCCCTATTGCACCGCCGCCTGGAAGCCGCTGCTGGCGGCGCACCGCACGGCGAAGGAGGCGCTGCCGGCGTCGCTGTTCGGCGGCGATGCGCTGCTCGGCATGGCGGGCCGGCCGGAAGTGCTGCTGGATGCCGGCAAGGCGCTGCTGGATGCGGGGCAGACGGTGAACGCGATCGCTGCCCTGACGCTCTGCGTCACCTTCGCACCGGGCAGCGCGAAGGCGCACCATCTGCTGGCCAACGCCATGCTCAAGGCGAACCGGCCGCAGCAGGCGCTGCCGCATGCCGAGGCCGCCGCCGAGATCGACCCCGACAACGCGCCGGCGGTGCAGATGCTGGCAACGGTGCGCAAGCGCCTGGCGAACCGCAAGGCGGCCTGACAGAGCACGCGGGCATGCCCGCCGCCCCGGAACCGGCCCTGGCATGTCCAGCGTTCCCGATGGCCGGCTCGCCGCACGCCCGCTTGCATCACAAGGACCGACCACGGCGGAGTTGCCCAAGGATGGGCTTGACACGTCCCGGCCGGCGCTGCCGCAGTAACGGCTGACATCCTGGAGACCGCCATGGCCCGCGTCCGCAGCATCGCGCCCGAGGAACTGCCCGAGGACCTCGCCGCCATCCATCGCCGCTTCGCCGGCGAATACGGGCCCTTTGCCAACCAGGTCGCGGTCTTCGCCCATGTCCCGGCGGCGCTGCGCCACCTGATGCCGATGCTGATGGAGCTGCGGGACGCGAAGACCCTGCCGAAGCGCTACCTCGAGCTGGCCATCGTCACCGTCAGCAAGCTGAACGAATGCGACTATTGCGTCGCGCACCACAAGCCCTTCCTCGTTCCCGAAGGCATCTCCTCGGCCGGCGTCGATCGCGTGCTGGACTATGCCGACCACCCGGAGTTCGACACGGTGGACAAGCTGGTGGTGGAGTACAGCATCGCCGCCTGGGAGAATTCGCACCGCATCCCGGAAGCGCTGTTCCGCCGGCTGCGCGAACACTTCTCGGAAGCGCAGATCGTCGAGCTGACCTTGCGCATCACCCTCTGCGGCTTCTTCAACCGCTTCAACGACGCGCTCGGCATCGAGGAGGAGGCGGAGGCCGCGGCGGCGGTGAAGGGCCTTGCGGCCGAATAGCGCATCGGCGGCTCAACGCGGCGCCGGCGGCACCTGCTTCGCCAAGCGCCGCGCCAGCAGGTAGCCGAGCAGCCCGGCGATCGGCGCCGCCGGCAGCACCAGCAGCCAGCCGATATGCGCCCCCTGCACGGCAAGGCCCAACCCCACCCCCAGCATCAGCCCGCCCACCAGGCTGCCCACCACGCCCGCGGTCAGGCCGAGCACCAGGATCTCTTCGCGCGTCACCATGCGCGCCGCATAGGGCGCGCCGCCGCCGGCAGGCAAGACGGGGCGTTTGACAGCACGCCGGCCAGCGCCTAATCCGCGCGCCTTCCTTCCGGGAACGTGGACGGGTCCCAGGCCTCGCCTGGTTCGGCCCGCGCCCGCCTGGGCCCATGCCGGGCCCGGGACTACCGGGACAACACCAAGGCAGAAGGGTCGGACCCGAACCGGGCCGGCAGCGCCGCGCATGACCAAGCGCCTCGAGAGCAAGTACAAGATCAACCGCCGCCTGGGCGTGAACCTCTGGGGCCGCGCCAAGTCCCCGATCAACAAGCGCGAGACCATCCCCGGCCAGCACGGCGCGCGCCGCAAGGGCAAGCCCACCGACTTCGGCGTGCAGCTGATGGCGAAGCAGAAGCTGAAGGGCTACTACGGCAACATCGGCGAGAAGCAGTTCCGCAAGTACTACGAGGAAGCGGTCCGCCGCAAGGGCGACACCTCGGAGAACCTGATCGAGCTGCTGGAGCGCCGCCTCGACACCGTGATCTACCGGATGAAGCTGGCGGTCACGCCCTTCGCCGCGCGCCAGTTCGTCAACCACGGCCACGTCCTGGTCAACGGCAAGCGGCTGAACATCCCCTCCTACATCGTGAAGGACAGCGACCTGATCGAGGTGAAGGAGAAGTCGAAGCAGCTCGCCCACCTGCTCGACGCCGCGCAGTCCGGCGAGCGCGACGTGCCCGAGTACCTGGAGGTCGACCACCGCGCGATGCGCGGCCGCTTCCTGCGGGCGCCGAAGCTGGGCGATGTGCCCTACCCGGTGCAGATGGAGCCGAACATGGTCGTCGAGTTCTACTCGCGCTGATCGGGACGCTCTGCTGGCGCTGGCGCCGCTGCAGGTTGCGGGCCGGCCGCCGCCTGCTACGGCCGCCGGCCCGGCTGGGGCACGGGAAACCGCAGCTCGGCCAAGGTTCCCGACCCGCCGGGACCAGGATGGCGGGCGAACGAGCCACGCAGCTGCGCGGCCAGGGCCCGCAGCAGCCTTGTGCCGAGCCCCGAGCCGTGCGGCGCCGAGGAGGGTGCCGGATCGAGGTCACCCTCGGGCGGCAATCCGATGCCGTCATCGGCCACGGTCAGCACGAATTCGCCGCCTTCCCTCCAGAAGCGCACGTGGATGCGGCCCTGCCGATCCTCCGGAAAGGCATACTTCAACGCATTCGTGATGGTTTCGTTTAGCACCAGGCCGAGTTGCACACCGCGTTCCGAGTCCAGCGGGTGCGCTTCGGCATCCATCGTCAGCACCACCGGGCGCAGCCCTTCCGCAGCGGTCGCCGACCCCAGATCGGCACAGAGCCCGTGCAGGAAGACGCTCGTGTCGATCATCGCCCCGTCATCGAGGTCGGCCGCGGAAAGCCGCGTATGGACGCGGGCGAGCGCAAGCGCGTGCTGGGCGGCTTCCCGGAGGCCTTCCTGCGCCGCCGCGGAGCCGGCGGCGCGGGCGCGCAGATGCAGCAGCCCCACCAGCGAGCCAAGGTCGTTGCGCGTACGATGGCGGAACTCGTGCAGCAGAAGGATGCGCTTTCGCTCCGACCGCAGCAGCTCGGCATGCGCGGCGCGCTGGGCGGCAATCGCGCGATGCAGCGCCTCGATGACGAAGGCCATGGTCGCGCCGACGGCCACGAAGAGGCCGATGGCCACCAGTTCCCCCGTTTCCTCGACCCGCGGACGGCCGTCCGGCGTTATCGGGAAGGTGGCAGCGAGCAGTGCCGAGAGCGTCACGGCGAGCAGACCGGTGCCGTGATCGAACAGCGCCGCCGACAGCAGGATGGCGATGAAGAAGGGCAGGATGGGATACCCCTCCGGCAGCCACGGCGCCACTGCCTGCTGCAACGCGAAGATGACGGCCACCATCCCGATGGTCGCGCCATAGCGCACCGGCACCGGCAGGGCGCGGGTGCGGTGGATGAGGTTGACGACAATTGCGTACACGGGCATGCGCTGCGCTAACGGCCGCTGCGGCACCGGGGTTGGCTGCTACTGCTGATGTGAGCAGCACGGCCGGCTTTGCGGTTGCCGCCGATGCCGCTATGGCATGGCCGCCGGTGCGAATGCGGGCCTGCTGGCCCGATGCCCGCCCGGGGAAACGGTCCGCATGCCGCAGCCATTCACCCAGTCGGTCACCTTCCTCTACACCGCCGACACGGCGGCGAGCCGGCGCTTCTATGCCGAACTGCTTGGCCTCGCCGTCGTGCTGGAACAGGCCGGCGGCTGCACCATCTACGCCACCGCACCGGGCGGGCGCGGCTTCCTCGGCGTGTGCCGGGCCCGCGGGCCGCGCGAACTCGGCAACCCACGTACGCCCGGCGGCGTGGTGTTCACGCTCGTCGCATCGGACGTCGAAGCCTGGCATGCGCGGCTTGTCGCCGCGGGCGCCGAGGTGCTCGGGCCACCGGCGCACGCCGCCGACCATGCCGTCACCGGCTTCTTCTTCCGCGACCCGGACGGCTACCTGCTGGAGATCCAGCGCTTCGAGGATCCCGCCTGGCCGGCCCCGGGTTGACGCTGCCCTCTACCGGGCCAGCAGCCATTCCGGCAGGCCGGTGACCAGCGTCACCGGGAACAGCGTCACCAGCACCACGGTCAGCACCAGCATCAGGAAGAACGGCAGCGCGGCGGCCGCGATCTCGGTCTGCTCCTTGCCCGTCATGGTCTGCATGACGAACAGGTTGAAGCCGAGCGGCGGCGTGATCTCGGCGATCTCCACCAGCAGCACGATGAAGATGCCGAACCACACCAGGTCGAAGCCCGCGCCCTGCACCATCGGGATCACGATCGAGGTGGTCAGCACGATCATCGACACGCCATCCAGCGCCGTGCCGAGGATGATGTAGACCACGGTCAGGATGGCGATGATCCCGTAGGGCCCGAGGCCGAGCGAGGCGGCACCCGCCGCCAGCGCCGCCGGGATGCCGGTCAGCGCCATCGCCTTGGTCAGGAAGGCGGCGCCCGCCAGGATGAACATGATCATGCAGCTGAGCCGCGTCGCGCCGAGCAGGCTGTCGAGGAAGTTGCGCCAGCTCAGCGCGCCGGTCACCGCCGCCAGGATGAGGCTGCCCAGCACGCCGAAGGCCGCCGCCTCGGTCGCCGTCGCCCAGCCGACGAACATGGTGCCGATGACGGCGACGATCAGCAGCCCGCAGGGGATGAGCTGCGCGCTCCGGCGCAGCTTGGCGAGCATCGGCAGGCGCGGCTCGGGCGGCGGCTGCTGCCGCGGGTTCAGCACCGCCCAGACGACGATATAGAGGCTGAACAGCGCCATCACGATCAGCCCCGGGATCATCCCCGCGATGAACACCCGGATGATCGAGACCTCGGCGGCCACCGCATAGACCACCATGATGATCGAGGGCGGGATCATGATCCCGAGCGTCCCGGCCGTGGCCAGGCTGCCGATCGCCACCCGCTCGCTGTAGCCGCGCCGCTTCAGCTCCGGCAGCGCGATCTTCGAGACGGTGGCGCAGGTGGCGGCGGAGGAGCCGCTGACGCTGCCGAAGATGCCGCAGGCCAGGATGTTCACGTGCAGCAGCCCGCCGGGCAGGCGCCGCACCCAGGGGCTGAGCCCGTTGAACAGCTCCTCCGACAGCCGCGTGCGGAACAGGATCTCGCCCATCCAGATGAACATCGGCAGGGCGGCCAGCGTCCAGGACCCGGTCGCCTCCCAATAGGCGGAGGCGAGGAACAGGCCGGGGCTGGCATGCACCTGCGACATCGCCACCCAGCCGACGGCGGCAAGCGACATGGAGATCCAGAGGCCCGCGCCCAGCAGCAGGCAGAGCAGCACGAGCAGCAGCAGCGCGAGGGTCAGCAGGTCCATCGCCGCTACACTTCGGCCGAGAAGTCGCCGGCGGCGGCGCGCGCCTCGGCGGCCAGCACGTAGCCCGGCTTGGCCCCGCGCAGCACGGCGGCGAGCTCATCGAGGATCGCCACCAGCAGCAGCCCGGCGCCGACCGGCATCGCCAGCTTCGGCACCCAGAGCGGGAAGGCGACCGTGCCCTGCGCCACCTCCTCGATCTCGAGGGAGAACAGCATGTCCTGCCAGGTGAACCAGGCGATGGCGCCGACGATCACGCCAGCCAGCGCCAGCACCAATGCCTCCGCCACCCGCCGCGCGCCGGGGCCGAGCCGGTCCAGCACCATGCCGACGCGGATCAGCTCGCCGCGGCGGAAGGTGGCGGCCAGCGCGAAGAAGGTGGTGGCGACGCAGAGATAGGCGCTGATGTCGTCGGCGCCGGGCAGCTGGCGCTGCATCTCGCGCAGCGCCACCTGCGCCATCATCACCAGGAAGATCCCGAGCAGGGACAGCGCGGCGAGACCTGCGCTGATCGCATAGAGGCCATCGAGAAGGCGGCGGAGCATTCCCGGCCGCCGCTCAGCCGATCGCGGCGCGGTAGGCGTCGAGCACGCGCCGCCCGTCCTCCCCGGCCCGGCCGGCCCATTCCTCCGCCTGGGTGCGGCCGATGGCGGCGAGGCCCGCCAGCAGCTCCGCCGTCGGCTCCAGCACCTGCATCCCCCGCTGCGCCAGGATCGCCTGCTGCGACGCCCCCGCCTCGTCGGACATCTGCCAGCCGCGAGTCTCGGCGCGCGCCGCGGCGGCGCGCAGCGCCTCCTGCTGGGCCGCGGGCAGCGCTTCGAGGGCACGGCGCTGCACGAAGATGGTGTTCATGGTGCGGGTGAAGCCGATGGGCGTGAACACCTTCACGAAGTCCCAGGCCTGGCTGTCCACCCCGGTCTGCGCGCTGGTGACCATGACGTTCACGATGCCCGCGGCGAAGGCCTGCGGGATCTCGGCGGCCTGCACCAGGGTGGGCGTGGCGCCGACCAGGGTCGCGAAGCGGTTGGTCATGACGTTGAAGGTGCGCATGCGGGTGCCGCGCAGTGCCTCCACGGTCGGCACCGCCGCGTTGGTGTAGAGGCCGGAAGGCGGCCAGGGCACCTCGTACAGCAGCACCAGCCCCTGGCGGTTGAAGCGCGCCTCCACGAAAGGCCGCGCCTTCTCCCGCAGCAGGCGCGCCTGGGCGGTGGAGGTGACCAGCTGGGGGATGCTGTCCACCTCGAAGAAGGGGTCCTCGTTGCCGTAGGCGGAAATCAGCACCTCGCCCATCTGCACCTGGCCGGTCTGCACGCCGCGCTTGATCTGCGGCATCGGCAGCAGCGAGGCGTTGGTGTGCATCTGGACCGAGAGCGCACCGCCGCCCGCCTGGCCCACCTCCTCCAGCATCTGGCGGAGGTTGCGGGTATGGAAGTTGCCGTCCGGATAGGGCGTTGCGCATTGCCAGCGCACCTGCGCATCGGCGGCGTCGGACAGAAGTGCGGGAAACCCGAAAGCGGTCGCGGCCGCGACGAGGCCGCGGCGGGAAAGCGCCATGATGTGAAGCCCTGTTCTAGAGCGGGATGCGTTGAGGCAGAATCGCCGCAAACGCTGAATCCCGCGACCCAGCAAAGGCTGGAGCGTGTTGCGTGAGCGCATGCGAACGCAATACGCTCCAGCCCGCCAACCTTGCGCCGCGCGGTCCGGCCGACGCAAGGGGCGGCTCCGGGCATGGCGAGGGGCAAGTCGCGCCGCCGGCCCGGTCCTGCCGCAAGGCGCGGCAGGCGCTGCCGAAGCCGTGGTCAGCCGCGAAGCTGCTCGAGCAGCCGCCGGCCGTCCTCGCCGGCGCGGGCCACCCATTCCTCCGCCATGGTGCGGCTGATCTGGTCGAACTGCGCCTGCACCTCGGGCGCCACGGTGCCGATCTGCAGCCCCTTCTCGGCCAGCCGCCGCTCCGCCGCCACCTGGGCCTCCTCGGCGTAGCGCCAGCCGCGCTCCTCGGCGCGCCTGGCCTGGTCGAGCACCGCGGCGCGCTGGTCCGCCGGCAGCGCCTCCATGGCGCGGCGGCTGACCAGCACGGCGTTCTTGGTCATCGAGAAGGTCGCCGGCGTGAACACCTTCGCGTAGTCCCAGGCCGAGGTATCGACGCCGGTCTGGGCGCTGGTGACCATGGCGTTGGCGATGCCGGTGGCGAAGGCCTGCGCCAATTCCGCCGCCTGCACCAGCACCGGGTTGGCGCCGACCAGCGCGGCGAAGCGGTTGGTCATGGGCGAGAAGGTGCGGAAGCGGCTGCCGCGCAGCACCTCCACGCTGGAGAGCGGCACCTGGGTGTAGAAACCGGCCGCCGGCCAGGGGACCATGTACAGCAGGCCGACGCCCTGGCGCTGCAGCCGCGCCTCCACGAAGGGCCGCTGCACCTCGGCCAGGCGCTTCGCCCCCGCGAAGTCGCGCACCAGGAAGGGGATGGCGTCGGCGTCGAAGAACGGGTCCTCGTTGGCATAGGCGGTCAGCAGGATCTCGCCCATCTGCACCTGGCCGCGCTGCACGCCGGCCTTGATCTGCGGCATCGGCAGCAGCGAGGCGTTGGAATGCACCTGCACCTTGAGGCGCCCGCCCGTCGCCTGCTCGATATCGGCGACGTATTCGCGGGTGTTGCGGGTATGGAAATTCCCGTCCGGATAGGGCGTTGCCATCTGCCAGGGCACGCCCTGGGCCTGGGCAGCACCGAGAGGCGCGAGGGCCGTGGCGGCGCCTGCGGCGAGCGCGGCGCGGCGGGTGAAGGACATCGTTGAGAGCTCCCTGCCGGTCTTCGTTGCGGGAAACGCGTCTAGCGCCTGTGCCGCCGCACCGGAAGGCCGGTCCCCGCAGCGGGTCGTCGCGCTCCGGATCGCCGCCGGCGATCGTCAGGCGTGTCCGCCGGCCGGCAACCTCCTTCAAGGGGCTGCGGCGGAAGGCGTGGAAGCCGTCCCTTGCAGCGAGGGCGGCCCACGCCGTCGAGCCCTTCCGCGTCGGCATCGGATGCAACGGCGCTCCGGGGCATCCCTGCGGCAGTTCAACCGCCCCCCCCGCGAAGCCTATCCGGCGGACACCACGTAGGCCCTGAGCTCCTGCGCCTCGTGCTCGGCCTCGTCGATGCGCGCCTTCACCAGGTCGCCGATCGAGACCAGCCCGACCAGCCGACCGGCCTCATCCAGCACGGGCAGGTGGCGGACACGGTGTTGCGTCATCAGGGCCAGCGCCTCCGTCACGAGGGTGCGCGGCGAGACCGTGACGAGGTCGCGCGTCATCAGCTGCGCAGCCGGCACCAGCGAGGTGCCGGGCCCATGCCCCGCCATGCCACGCACGATGTCGCGTTCGGAGATGATGCCGAGGATCGCCCCCTGCGGGTCGCGGACGAGCGCCGCGCCGATGCGGTGCTGGGTCATGGTGCGCGCAACGGTGAGGACGGTGTCTTCCGGCGCCACGGCGACGACGTCGCCGCCCTTCGTGCCGAGGATCGACGCGATGATCATGCCTGCTCCTCCACGGCGGGGACACGGCTTGGGGGCGGGGCACGATGCCGTACCGGCTGCGGCTCCGGCTGGATCGTGCCACGTGGGGGCGAAGGGTCGCCCCCGGTTCTTTCGCATCCCGGCCCGGGCCAGCCTGCGCGCGGCACGCTCCCGGATGCAAGGAAAAGCATCGTGCGGCACGCAACTTCGGCGTGCGGCGCAGCATCGCCGCGCCGAGCCTTCAATGCACCGGCGCGGGCTCCGGCGTCGAAAGCTGGGTCCGCACCAGGTCGGCGAAGCGCCCGCCCAGGCGAACCAGCTCCTCGAACCCTCCGCGCTCGACGATGCGGCCGCCCTCGAAGACCAGGATCTCGTCCGCGTCGCGCACGGTGGAGAGGCGATGCGCGATGACGAAGGTGGTCCGCCCCTCCATCAGCGCCTTGAGCGCCTTCTGGACCCGTGCCTCGGTGGCGGCGTCGAGCGCGCTGGTGGCCTCGTCCAGGATGAGCACCGGCGGGTCCTTCAGCAGGGCGCGGGCGATCGCCAGGCGCTGGCGCTGCCCGCCCGAGAGCGAGGAGCCGCGCTCGCCCACCATGGTGTCGTAGCCGCGCGGCTGGCGGGTGATGAAGTCATGCGCCTCCGCCATGCGGCAGGCGGCCTCCAGCTCCTCCTGGGTGGCATCCGGCTTGCCGACCAGCAGGTTGTCCCGGATCGAGCGGTTGAACAGCATGCTCTCCTGGAAGACCACGCCGATGTTGCGCCGGAGGCTCTCCAGCGCGATGTCGCGCAGGTCGTGCCCATCCAGCGTGATGCGCCCCTCAACCGGATCCCAGAGGCGCTGCAGCAGCGCCATGGCGGTGGACTTCCCGGCGCCGGTCTGCCCGACCAGCGCCACGGCGCGGCCCGGCAGCGCCTCGAAATCCATGTCGTGCAGGATGCGCGAGCCACCGGGATAGGCGAAGGCCACGTGGTCGAAATGCACATGGCCCCTCGCCCGCGGCAGCGCCAGCGCGCCGGGCTTCTCAGGCACCGAGGAGCGGGCGTCCATCACCTCGAAGAACTCGGCGATGGCCGGGCCGTGGAACACCAGGCGCGAGACGAAGCCCACCGCCCCCTCGAGCCGGCCGATCAGCATGGTGGCGAAGCCCATGAAGGTCACGATCTCGCCGACCGTCGCCTGCCCGTCCAGGTGCAGCACCGTGCCGAGGACGAAGATCGCGATCACCGTCACCGTGCTGGCGGCGCGGGTCATCACCGAGACCACCGCCCACCAGTTGAGGACCGGGAACTGGTGGTCAAGGACGTTGCGCACGATGTCGCCGAACATCCGCGCCTCCGAGTTGAGGCGGGTGAAGGACTGCACCACCATGATGTTCGAAAGCGCGTCCTGCGCATTGCCCGCCAGCTCGGACTGGTATCGCTCCACCTGGCTCTGCGCCTTGTCGGTCTTGCTGATCACGTAGCCGACGAGCACGGCGAACACCACGACCAGCCCGATCAGCAGCAGCCCGAGCCGCCAGTTCATCGAGAGCGTCAGCGGCAGCAGCACGAGCAGGGCGATGAAGGTCGTCAGGTGTTCGCGGAAGAAGGCGAGCCAGGTGGCGAACATGTGGTCCGACCCGGCCAGCATCACCTTCATCAGCCGCCCCGACTGCACGTCCCCATGGAAGGAGAGCGGCATCGCCAGCACGTGCTCGAAATAGCGGCCCATGGCCATGAGGCGGTTCCGGTGCGCCATCCGGTCCGACAGCAGCGAGATCGCCATGTTGGCGCCGATGGAGGAGAACCCCACCGCCGACCACAAGGCGAGCAGTTGCAGCGCCTCCGCCCAGACCGCCTCGCGCGAGGAGGTGGAGGCGTGGCCCAGCACGTCGACGACGCGGCCGAACAGCACGGGTTCGAGGAATTGCAACCCCGCCAGCGCGACACTGGCGGCCGCGAGCCCGACGGCAACCCACTTGTCAGGGCCCAGCATGCGGAGCACGCGCGCATACAGCCTGAGCAAGTGCATCCGCCCGAACCCCTGCGACGCCCTGTCCGAACCCTGGCCGGACCTTCGCGATGCCCTACCGGAGATGCGGCCGGAACCCTCGCCGGGGGCGTCCCTACCGGGCGCCGCTCATCCCGGCAAGGCTTGCCGCCGGTGCCGCCGCGCATCAGCTAGAGCGGATTGCGTTCGCATGCGCTCACGCATCCCGCTCCAGCCTTTGCCGGGTCGCGGGATTCAGCGTTTGCGGCGATTCTGCCTCAACGCATCCCGCTCTAAGCAAACCTCTGGAGGTTTGCGCACGACAAAAAACCTAAGCAGGCTTTCGCTACAATGGATTGGACCACACAATGTGTGGGCCAAGCCATGAAAGCCTGCTTAGGGAGCGGGAGCGGCGCAGACCGCAAAAGGTTCCCGAGCCGGGAGGGAAAGTACCCCATCCTGGACACCGATCATGGGCACGCGGGGGCGGCGGAACGCCGGGCGGTGCTGCGTGCGCTTGCCGCATCTGCCCTGCTGCTGCTTCCGGGCCGCGCCGCGGCACAGGCGGTGCCGGAGGGCTGGCCCTCCCGCGCGCTCCGCCTGATCGTGCCCTTCCCGCCGGGCGGCGCGACGGACCTCCTCGCCCGGCTGCTGGCCGACCGCCTCGGCCCGCAGCTCGGCCAGGCCGTGGTGGCGGAGAACCGTGGCGGCGCCGCCGGCAACATCGCCGCCGAATTCGCCACCCGCGCCCCGCCGGACGGATACACCCTGTTCTTCGGAACCGTCGGCACCGCCTCGATCAACCTGTCGCTCTATCCGCGGCTGAACTACCGGCCGGAGGACCTGATCCCGATCGCCCTCTGGGCCGACCTGCCGAACGCCATCTCCGTCGCGGCGAAGATCTCGCCCTACCAGACCCTCGGCCAGCTCATCGAGGCGGCGCGGGCGCGGCCGGGCGCGCTCTCCTTCGCCTCGGCCGGCAGCGGCACGACGCTGCACCTCACCGGCGAGCTGCTGAAGGCGAAGGCGGGGATCGACCTGCTGCACGTGCCCTTCCGCGGCGGCCAGGACAGCATCAACCAGCTGCTCGGCGGCCGCGTCGATGTCTCGATCAACAACCTGCCCACCGCGATCGCGCTGATCCGCGCCGGCGAGATGCGCGCGCTGGCGGTCACGGGTGCCAGCCGCTCCCCCGCCATCCCCGAGGTCCCGACCGTCGCCGAGCAGGGGCTGCCGGAATTCGAGGCGACCTCCTGGTTCGGCCTGCAGGTGCCGCGCGGCACGCCGGAGCCGATCCAGGCGCGCCTGAACGCGGCGCTGAACGCCGCGCTGGCCGATCCGCAGACCCGCGAACGCATCGAGCACCTGGGCGCCCGCCCCAGGGGCGGCACGGCCGAGGAGTACGCCGCCTTCATCCGCACCGAGCAGGTGAAGTGGGCGGACATCATCCGCCGCTCCGGCGCGCAGGTGGATTGACGCGGAGGCCCAGCCGGGCTCCTACCGACAGCAGGCCAATGCCGGGACACGCCATGCCTCCGATCCGCCGCCGCTCAGCCCTGCTTGCCGGCCTCGCCGCGCTGGCCCTTCCGGGAGGCGCCGGCGCCCAGGGCGAGTGGCCGACCCGCGCGATCCGCCTGGTCGTGCCCTTCACGCCCGCCGGCACCACCGACATCGTCGCCCGCCTCGCCGCGGAGCGCCTGGGCCCGCTGCTCGGCCAGGCCGTGGTGGTCGAGAACCGCGCCGGCGCCGGGGGCAATGTCGGCGGCGAGTTCGTCGCCCGTGCCGAGCCGGACGGCCATACCCTGCTGTTCACCACCATCGGCACCGGCGCCATCAACTTCGCGGTCTATGCTGAGCGCATGCCCTACAAGCCACAGGACCTCGCCGCGGTCGGGCTGCTGACGCGCGTCCCGAACGTGCTGATGACAGCGCCGGGCCTGCCGGCGCGCAGCGTGCCGGAACTGGTGGCGCTGTCGAAGACGCGGGCGGGCGGGCTGAACTACGGCACCGCCGGGATCGGATCCTCGCCGCATGTCTGCGGCGAGCTGTTCAAGCTGATGACCGGGGCCGAGCTGACCCACATCCCCTACCGCGGCAGCGCGCCGATGCTGACCGAGCTGATGGCGGGGCGGGTGGATGTGGGGATGGACAACATCCCCTCCTCGCTCGCCTTCATCCGCGACGGCAGGCTGCGCGCCATCGCCACGACGGGCGCGACCCGCAGCCCGGTGCTGCCGGACGTGCCGACCATGCAGGAAGCCGGCCTCGCCGGCTTCGAGGCAACCGCCTGGTGGGGCGTCCTGGCGCCGGCCGCGACACCCCGCGCCGTCATCGCGAAGCTCGGCCAGGCGGTGGACACGGTCGCGCGCGAGGCCGGGTTCCGCGCCCGCCTCGCCGAGTTCGGCGCGGAGCCCGCCGGGCTGACACCCGCCGGCGGCAGCACGCCCGAGGCCTTCGAGGCTTTCCTCTCGAGCGAGCGCGAGAAGTGGGCGGAGGTCGTGCGCCGGTCAGGCGCGCGCGTAGAATAGCGCGGCGCCGGTCAGGCGCGCGCGTAGAATAGCGCGGCGCCGGGCAGGCGCGCGCGTAGGATAGTGCAGCGCCGGTCAGGCGCGCGCGTGGAGTAGTGCAGCGCCGGTCAGGCGCGGG
This sequence comes from Acetobacteraceae bacterium, assembly GCA_019750465.1. Lineage (GTDB taxonomy): Bacteria > Pseudomonadota > Alphaproteobacteria > Acetobacterales > Acetobacteraceae > JAIEOP01. The sequence goes on from JAIEOP010000355.1 coordinate 27,263, forward strand.
CGTGGAGTAGTGCAGCGCCGGTCAGGTGCGCGCGTAGGATAGTGCAGCGCCGGTCAGGCGCGGGCGTGGAGTAGTGCCGCGCCGGCCAGGCGCGCACCGCGCCGAGGGATCTGGCGAGCCGGCGCACATCGCCGCGGGATCACGCCGGTCACGGGAACCCACGGCAGCGACCCGGAGTCCACAGGAGGGAGACAAAGCATGACCATCACCCGCCGCGCCGCACTCGGCGCCACGCTCGCGCTGCCGACGCTCGGCGCGGCGCGCGCCCAGCCCGCCTGGCCGGCGCGCACGATCCGCTTCACGGTGCCTTTCCCGCCCGCCGGCACCACCGACATCGCCGGCCGCATAGCCGCCGAGATGCTCTCCCAGCGCCTTGGCCAGCAGGTGATCGTCGAGAACCGGCCCGGCGCCACCGGCAATATCGGCGCCGAGGCGATCGCCCGCGCGGAGCCCGATGGCTACAGCTTCCTCGTCTGCACCATCTCGACGGCGGCGATCAACTACGCGCTCTGGGGCGCACGCATGCCGGTGAAGCCCGAGGACCTGGCCGCGGTGGGACTGCTGCTCCGCGTGCCGAACGTCGTCTTCGTCCCCGCCGCCTCGGCGGTGCGCAGCCTCGCCGAGCTGGTCGCCGTGGCCAAGGCACAGCCCGGACGGTTGAACTACGGCAGCCCGGGCAGCGGCGGGTCGCCGCACATGACGATGGAGATGCTGAAGCTGCGCTCCGGCACCGACATCACGCATGTGCCGTTCCGCGGCGCCGGACCGATGCTGGTGGAAGCCGTGGCCGGGCGGCTCGATGTGGGCTGCGACAACATGCCCTCCTGCCTCGGCCATGTCCGCGACGGGCGGCTGCGGGCGCTGGCGGTCACCTCGGCACGGCGCAGCCACGCCCTGCCCGACGTGCCGACCCTGGCCGAGGCGGGCATTCCCGACTTCGAGGCCACCGCCTGGTTCGGCATCCAGGCCCCTGCGCGCACGCCGCGGCCGATCATCGAGCGCGTCGGCAGCGAGCTGGACGCCATCACCCGCGACCCCGGCTACGTCGCGCGCATCCGCGAGCTCGGCGGGTCGCCCCCCGACCTGACGCCGGACGGCGGCACCACGCCCGCAGCCTTCGATGCCTTCATGCGCACCGAGATCACCCGCTGGGCCGAGGTGGTGAAGGTCTCCGGCGCGACGATCGACTGACCAGGCGTGCTTCGCGGCGGCGCGGATCGGCGGCGCGGATCGGTGCCGGGGCAGGCCAGGGCCGGGCGCCGGAACGAAGCCCGCCGACCGTTGCGCCGGTGCGGCATGACCCCATCTCCGCCGCCATGCCCGCACCCCGCACGCTGATCGAGCTCGAGCAGGACGTCGCCCGCGACCTGGCGCTGACCGCGCATCCGCGCGCGCCCTGGCTCGTGCCGAAGACCGCCGGCGGCGCGCCGGTGCTGGACTGCCTGGTCATCGGCGGCGGGCAGTGCGGCCTGGCCGTCGCGCACGCGCTGCGCCGCGATCGGGTGGACAACCTGCTGGTGATCGACGCCGCGCCGGCGGGCCGGGAAGGGCCCTGGGTCACCTACGCGCGCATGCGCACGCTGCGCAGCCCGAAGGACCAGACCGGGCCGGACCTGCGCTTCGCCAGCCTTACCTACCAGGCCTGGCACGAGGCGCAGTTCGGTGCCGCGGATTTCGCCGCCATGCGCATGATCCCGAAGGAGCTCTGGGCCGACTACCTCGGCTGGTTCCGCCGCGTCGCCGCCATCCCGGTGCGCAACGGCGTCGCCGCCGGGCGCATCGGGCCGGCGCGCACCGATAACGGCCAGCCCTGCCTCGCCATCGAGACCGGCGACGGCCCGATGCTGGCGCGCAAGGTGGTGCTGGCGACGGGCCAGGAGGGCGCCGGCCACTGGTGGATGCCGGATTTCCTGGAAGCCCTGCCGCGGCCGCTGCGCGCGCATGCCTGGGATGCGATCGACTTCGCGGCGCTGCGCGGCAAGACCGTGGCGGTGGTCGGCGCCGGCGCCTCGGCCTTCGACAACGCCGCCGCGGCGCTGGAGGCGGGCGCCGGGGCGGTGCACCTGTTCTGCCGCCGCGCCGAGCCGATGATCGTGCAGCCCTATCGCTGGCTCACCTTCGCCGGCTTCCTGCGCCATCTCGGCGACATGCCGGATGCCTGGCGCTGGCGCTTCATGCGGCGGATCCTCACCATGCGGGAGGGCTTCGCGCAGGACACCTACGACCGCGCCAACCGCTTCCCGAATTTCCTGATGCATCTCGGCCGGCCCTGGACCGGCGCGCGGGTCGGCGCCGATGGCCGCGCCATCGTCGAGACGCCGCGCGGCGACTTCGCCGCCGATTTCCTGATCGCCGGCACCGGCGTGCGCATGGACGCCGCGGCGCGGCCGGAGTTGGCGGGGTGCGCGCACAACATCGCCACCTGGGCGGACCGCTACACCCCGCCGCCGGAGGAGGCGAGCCCGCGGCTCGGCGAGTTCCCCTACCTCGCGCCCGACTACGCCTTCATGGAGCGGCGCGCCGGCGAGACGCCGTGGATCGCCGATATCCACCTGTTCGGCATCGGCGCGACCATGTCCTTCGGGCCGTCCGGGTCCTCGATCAACGCCATGGCGATCGCCGCGCCGCGCGTCGCCGCGGGGGTGACGCGCGGGCTGTTCGCACGCGAGATGCCGCGGCTGTGGGACGAACTGTGCGCCTACGACGTGGCGCAGGTGGCGCTGGATCCCGGGAAGCTCGCGGCTGAGTAGCGCCGGCCTACTTCATCGAGGAATACGCCGTCGGGATCAGCAGCGTGGACTGCATCTCGACCACGATGCCCTCGACGCCCTTCAGGAAGGCGTTCCAGTCCGGATCCTTGAACAGCGCCCCGCGCGTCGCCGCCCGCCCTGCCCCATCGGCGTAGTTCCACATGTGCAGCACCTCGTTGGGCTGCGGCGCCTCGCCGACCCAGAGGCCGACGTTGCGAGAATACTTCTCCCGCACCGGCATGATGCCGAGATAGGCCTCCGCCCAGCGCCGCGCCTGGCCGACCGCGGTGCGGTAGATGCGCAGCTCGTAGATGCCGCCCTCCCGCTCCGGCGGCACGATCGGCTTCATCGGATGGATGAAGCGGATCTCCTGGCGTTCCAGCAGCGGCAGGATCCGCGGCGTGTATTCCGTGGTCCAGGCCTTGTTCTTCTGCAGCTCGGCGCGCAGCCGGGCACGCTCGTCCAGGCTCTCGTAGGACCACAGGTGCCAGACCTGGTTCAGCGGCCCGTGCTCGGTCGTCCAGTAGCCGTGGTTGACGCCGTAGTCGTTGCCGCGCGCGGGGCGGCCGATGGTGCGGGCGTATTCCAGGTATTCCGGCAGCTTGCCCGGCTTCAGCGTGTACATGCGCAGCTCGTTGATCATCGCTTCCTCCTCGCTCCCCGGTTCCGGGATTGAACTATGCGCCGGGCACCTTCGGGGCGGGAGGTGCCTTCGGCCCCACGCGTCGTCACCGGCCCGCCAGCACGCCCGCCAGCGCCGGATCGATTCCCGTCACCACCCGCCCCTTCGGCGCCGCGTAGCTCCCCACGCCCGGCTTCGGCAGGCCGAGCGCCACCAGCCCCTCCAGCAGCTTCACGCCGCAGGCGATGCCATCCAGCAGCGGCACCGTGACGCACGGCTGCAGCCGCGGCGCCATGCCGGCCAAGGCTGCGCCGCCGAGCACCACCGCGTCCGCCCCCTGCTCCACCAGACCGGCGATCGCCACGGCCAGCTCCGCTTCGACCCGCGCCGGGTCGCGCACCGCGTCCTGCGGCGTGGAGGCGATGCCCAGGAGCCCGGAGAGCCGCGCCCCCAGCCCGTGCCGATCGGCGATCAATTCGCGGTAGGACGCGGTGCTGCCCATGGTCGCCAGGCCGAAGCGTCCGCCCAGGGTGCAGGCGGTGAGGCAGGCCGCCTCGGTCATGGCAACGACCGGGCAGGGCATCATCTGCCGCGCCGCGTCCAGCGCGGTGTCGTGGCTCACCGCCAGCAGCACGGCATCCACCCGGCCAGCGTGCCCGGCGAGCAGTTCCAGCAGGGCGTGGCCCGCGACCACGTTCTCCGCCCGCGTCGAGATCACCGCCGGGCCGAAGCGCGGCGTCGCGGGGATGATCTCCGTCCCCGGCGCCGCCGCGGCGCGGGCGGAGGCCGCGCAGATCGCGGTGATCGCCTCGGTCGTATTGGCGTTGGCTACCAGGATGCGCATGGCGTTCGGTCCCGCGGTCGCAGGCCGCCATGCTGGGCCGGGCGCCGGCCCGGCGCCACGCGGAATTTCAGCCGCCCACCATCGTGGCGTGCAGGGCGACGCCGCCGCGCCGCGCGCCGGCGGAGATCTCCCCGAAGACGGGGCGGTAGCTTTCCGGCAGGGCCCGCGCGCCTGGCGTCGAGAGCCAGAGGCGCAGCAGCGATCGCCGCTCGCCCTCCGGCGTGTCCATGGCATCCTCGGGGCCGGCGCGCTTCCACACCAGCAGCGGATTGCGGAACAGCAGGTCGCCCGGGTGCAGGGGAATGGTCAGCGCCAACCCGGGTGCCGACGCGGCCGCTTCCAGCGCCGCCAGCGCCGCGCGCTGCTCCGCGTCCAGGGCCGCCTCCGCGATCGTGGCGTGGTCGCAGCGGCTGACGAAGATGCCGCCGGCCGTGGAGAAGACCGGCACCGGCACCGGCTCGCCGCCCCCTGGCAGGATCTGCGGCAGCCCGCGATGCAGGGTGGCGAGCGCGGCGCGATCGGTCCGCAGCAGCGCGTTGTGCAGCGAGGCGGCCGGGATCAGCGTCACGCTGCCGCCGGTCGGCACCTGGCGCAGGCAGAGCAGCACCACGGCATCGGCGGGATCGGCCATGAAGCGCATCGGCGCGCCGAGCGCCGGGCCTGCCTCGCCGGTCTGGCCGACGACCAGGCTCCCCGCGCCGTCCTGCGGCAGCGCGGTGCCGAGGCGCGTGCCGATCACGCGCAGCACCGCCTCCGGCCCGCCGGGCGTGTCGAAGCGGCCCAGCGGCAGGCCACGCAGCAGCACGAAGCCGCGGCCGTTCTCCAGCCGCTCCGCGACCTGGGCCAGCAGCGGACCGAGCCGCGGCAGCGCCGCGCCGTCCGGTGCGGCGAGGACGGCCTCGATCTCGGCTGCCTCCTCGCCGCCGATCGGCAGCATCCAGTCGGAGGGGGCGAGGTCGGCGCCGCTCCATGCGGCGGGACCGGCCTGGGGGACCAGGCGCAGGGGGGGCAGGATCATGGGGGCAAAGCCTAGCACTCCGCTGGGAGATGGAGGAGGAAAACCGCCTGCGGAAGGATCGCGCGGCATCCCGGGCCTTGCCCGCCCCGGTCGACCACCGCACGCTCTGCCCAGCCGCCGGAGAGACCGCCCATGGATACCCCTGTCCTCGACCTGACCTTCGATGCCGAAGCCATGCTGCCCGGGCTGCGCCAGTGGGTGGAATGCGAGAGCCCGACCTTCGCCGCCGCCGCGGTGGCGCGCATGATGGATCTCGCCGGGCGCGACCTGGCGCTGCTCGGCGCCCGCATCGAGACCATCCCGGGCCGCATGGGCTACGGCCCCTGCCTGCGCGCGACCTTCCCGCACCCGGATGGGGGCCGCGTGCCCGGCGTGCTGGTGATGGGGCACCTCGATACCGTGCACCCGGTCGGCACGCTGGCGGCGCTGCCCTGGCGGCGCGAGGGCAACCGGGTCTTCGGCCCCGGCATCTTCGACATGAAGGGCGGCAATTTCATCGCCGTGGAGGCGATCCGCCAGATGATCCGCGCCGGCGTCGCCACCCGGCGCCCGCTGACCGTGCTGTTCACGTCGGATGAGGAAGTCGGCTCGCCCTCGACACGCGACCTCATCGAGGCCGAGGCCGCGCGCCATGCCGTGGTACTGGTGCCGGAACCGGCGCGCCCCGATGGCGGCGTGGTGACCGGGCGCTACGCCATCGCCCGCTTCAACCTGCGCACCGTCGGCAAGCCGAGCCACGCCGGCGCGCGGCTGGCGGACGGGCGCAGCGCCATCCGCGAGATGTGCCGCCAGGTCGTCGCCATCGAGGCGATGACCACCGACGCCGCCACCTATTCCGTCGGCGTCATCCAGGGCGGGCAATGGGTGAACTGCGTCGCGACGTATTGCGACGCCGAGAGCCTTTCCATGGCCAAGCGCCAGCAGGACCTGGACGAGGCGGTGGAGCGGATGCTGGCGCTGCGTCCGACCGGCAACGACGTGCAGCTCATCGTCACGCGCGGCGTGACGCGGCCCGTATGGGAGCCGGACGAGCGGGTGATGGCGCTGTATGGCGTGGCGCGCGGCATCGCCAACCGCATCGGCTTCGACATCACGCACCAGAGCTCGGGCGGCGGCTCGGACGGGAATTTCACCGGCGCGATGGGCGTGCCGACGCTGGACGGCCTCGGCGTCGGCGGCGCGGGTGCGCATACGCTGGAGGAGCACCTGGTGATCGACAGCCTGGTGCCGCGGGCAAGGCTGCTGGCGGGGCTGCTGCAGGTGGTGTAGCCGCAGGCCTCCGCCGCCCCTTCCGAGGAGTTTCCATGACCATCACCGTTGCGCGCCTGATGCTGGCCGGCTGCCTTCTCGCGCTCGGCGCCTGCACGCCGGACAATGATGTGCCGATGACAACGCGCGGCAGCGCCGATTCCCCGATGACCATGATGGTCGATCAGATGCGGCAGCGCGCCGCGGGCACCGGCGGCGACGGGAATTTCGGCGGCGTCATGCGGCCGCTGGAGGCGGGGGGCGGGCAGCGGCGCTGACACGCGGCGACGGCCGCAGCGCACTCGCCCTCGATCGTCGCGCCCGATCGTGCCGCAGTGACGCGCCACCGAGGCCCGGGCAGCGCGCTTCGGCGGCCCGCTACGGCCCTGCCGCCGGCCATGCCGCCAGCGCCGCTTCCAGCGGCGCAAGATCGAAGCCGCAGTCGCGGTAGCCGTCGCGCAGCCGGGCGACGTACGCCGCCGGCGGCGGGCCGGCGCGGCAGGAGACATCGTGGTAGATCCAGGCCCCGGCCTCGCCCTGCGCCGGCGCGGGCAGGGCGATCCGATCACGCCTGTAGCACGTCGGATGGCCTTCGAAGCGATCGAGCGCCGCCATGTGCGCCTCCGTCACGCGCCACAACGCGACGGGGCAATGCGCGGCGGGATCGGCCACGACCAGCGCGTAGCGCCGCACCACCAGCCGCCAGCCCGGCAGGACCAGCGTCGCGGCCAGGCTGGCGCCCGGGCAGCGGCTGGCCATCTGCGCGTGCCAGAGATTGCTGCCATAGGCGAGGTAGAAACGGCTCATGCTGCCGTGCACGGTAGCGGCGTGCCGGGACCCGCTCAACGCCGGCGCGGGCCGGCATCGCGCAATCGGACGATGCAGGAGCGCCGTGCGCAGGCTGCAATCGCGCGACAAGCGGCAAGGGGAGAGCACGCATGGCCGAGGACGACCTGGCAATCTGGGCGCGGGACTACCCGGCCGCCCGCGCCCCGAAGCCCGCCGGCACCTTCGAACTCGCCTTCTGCATGGCCGGCGCCGTCTCGGCGGGCGCCTATACCGCCGGCGTGCTCGATGTGGTGTTCGAGGCGCTGGACGCCTTCGAGGCGGAGCGCGCCGGCCGGGCGCGCAGCGGGCAGGCGCCGCTGCACCGGGTGCAGGTGCCGGTCTTCGGCGGCGCCTCGGCGGGCGGCATGTGCGCGGCCATCGCGGCGATCTTCGCCGACCGCGCCTTCGCCCCGGTGCGCGCCGGTGCCTCCGCCGAGACCAGGGCGGCGAACCCGCTCTGGCGCGCCTGGGTGCAGGACATCGACATCGCGCCGATGCTCGGGACGCGCGACGTCAGGCCAGGCCTGCCCATCGAGTCCCTGCTCGACTGCACCATCCTCGAGGAGATCGTCGATCGGCTGCTGGACCAGGCGCAGACCATGCAGACGGCGCGGCGGCCCTGGCTGGCGAGCCCGCTGCGCGCGGTGCTGACCCTCTCCAACCTGCGCGGCGTGCCCTATGCGCTGGGCTTCGAGGGGGGGCAGAGCTTCCGCCACTGGATGTCGCAGCATGCCGACCATGTGCGCTATGCCATCCCGCTCGACCCCGCCACGGAGGCGGCGGCGGAGGATGCGCCGAAGGTGGGCGAGGCGCTGCTCGACCGCGCCGTGGCGGCGCGCGGCAGCGAGGCGCGGCAGGATTTCATGGCCGTGGCGCTCGGCACCGGCGGCTTCCCGGTGGCGCTGGCGCCGCGCGTGCTGCGCCGTCCCGTCGCGGACTACCGCTACCGCGCCGGCCTGACCCCGACCGGCCCGTTCCGCGAGGACGCGGTGCTGGACCCGCGCCCGGCCTGGGCCGACGCGGTCATGCCGGCCTGGCGCCCGCTGCCGGCGCCGGAGCGCTACGCGGCGCTCTGCGTCGACGGCGGGGCGATGAACAACGAGCCGCTCGACCTGGTGCGGCGCGTGCTGGTCGGCCATGGCGCGAGCACGCCGAAGCCTTCGGAAGTGGCGACGCGGGCGATCCTGCTGATCGATCCCTTCGTCAACCCCGGCAAGCCGGGACCGGAGGCTCCGAGCGGCCTGATCGGCAGCATCATGCCGCTGTTCAACGCGCTGGTCAGCAACGCCCGCTTCAAGCCGGAGGACCTCGCCGCCGCCGCCGACCCGCGTATCGGCAGCCGCTTCCTCATCGCGCCCAGCCGCGGCGCCGACTGGGAGGCGGAGGGCGCCATCGCTGCCGGGCATCTCGGCGGCTTCATGGGCTTCTTCGCCGAGGCCTACCGCGTGCACGACTTCCTGCTGGGCCGGCGCAACGCCCAGCGCTTCCTGCGCCAGGTGCTGGTGCTGCCGGAGACGAACCCGCTGTTCGGCGGGGATCGATGGCCGGAGGATGACAGGCGGCGCTGGGGCGTGACACGCGAGGGCGTACCGGGGCGGCACCTGCCGGTGGTGCCGCTCTGCGGCGCGCTGGACACGGTGGACGAGGCGCTGCCGAAGTGGCCCGTGGCAACGGATTATCCGGCGGCGCGCATCGCGGCGCTGGTGGAACAGCGCGCCGGGGTGGCGGTGCCGGCGCTGGCCGAGGCTGCCATCGCCATGATGCTGTCGCGCCGGGGGTTCTGGCCCGGTCTCGGCCGCTTCGGCGTGCGGACGCTCGAGAAGCTGCTGCGGCCGCGGCTGGTCGAGGGTGTCGTCGAGCGCGTGTCGGCCGAGGCTGCGAAGCTGGCCGCGGCGCCGCAGGGGCACCGGCGGGTGGGGTAGCGCCGCGCGCTCAGCCGAAGGGGTGGTCGCTGGCGGTGATGAGCCTGCCGCCACCGAAGGTCACGGCGCCCGCCGCGGTGATCCTCCCGCCGGCGAGGCCGATCGCCCCGCCTGTGCCAGGGCCGATCCCCGCGTCCGCGACGAGGGTCAACCCGCCAAAGGCTCCCGCCCCGATGCCGGCGCCGGGTGATGCCAGGCCCAGGCCGCCGCCGGCACCGGCGCCGGGCCCGCCGGTGGCGAGCGGTGCGTCGATCAAAAGCGAGTCGAACAGGGCGGCGCCGGTGATCTCGATGCGCTCGACCTCCGCCCCGGTCGCGTCGAAGCCGCGGAAGATGAAGGGGATGCCGTCCGCGGGCTCGATGGCGGCGCTCGTCGCGGCGGAGGCGATCTCAAGCCGGTCGCCGCCGCTGCCCTGGATGGTGTCGCGACCGCCGCCCGCGTGGACCGTGTCGTTGCCGCCGCCGGCGATGACGGGGTTGTCGCTTGCGTTGCCCGCGATCCAGGTCGCGAAGTCATCGGCGACGACGAAGCGCGTCGTGCCCTGCAGCTCGATCCGCTCGATCTCGGCGTCGGCGCGCAGGCTGCAGCCGCTGCCGGCGATGTTCGCCTGCACGCCATCCCAGCCGCCGCCGGGGGCCTCGACCACCATGCCGCCGGGATCATCGACGAGGAACAGGTCGTTGCCGGCGCCACCATCCATGGCATCCGCGCCCGTGCCGCCGTCCAGCACATCCCGGCCGTCGCCGCCCGAGATCCGGTCCGCGCCCGTGCCGCCGTCGAGCCGGTCCGACCCGGCCTCGCCCGCGAGCGTGTCGTTGCCGTCGCCGCCACCGCGGCAAGCTCCGCCCCCGGCAGGGCGTGGAACAGCGTGACATGGGCGGGAACCAGGTTGCGCGCCGGCGGGAAATGCGCACGCCGCAGCGCTTCCAGCCAGTCCTGGCTCGGCGGATCCAGCGCCAGGGTCAGCACGAGGGGGTCGGGCACGCCCACCGGATGCGGTCACCCCGGATGACGGGCGGACGCCATCCGCGTGCGGATGCGCACCGCGCCACAGGTGGGTACGCAATGGATATCAGGCAGGTCGGCGGCGTCTTCGGCCCTTGCACGCCCGCTTTGCCCTGCGGCGAGTCGCCCTGGTTGGTGAGGTTGAGCACCGCGCCGGCCATCAGGGCAGGGGCGGCGACCGCCGGGGCACGCCGCCCCGGTCGCGCAGCGCAGGCGTCCCGCCCAGCCGGCACTCACGGCGCCGAGCGGACCTCGACCCAGTGGTCCTTGATCTTCAGGCGGTGCCGCATGACTCCCGGCTTCAGCGCAGCCTCGATGAAGCAGCCCTTCTCGGCGGCGGCGAGCAGGCGGCGCTGGTCGGCCTCCGCCACATCGGGGCCGAGCTCGATGTCCATGGTGAAGGCGACGGGGGCGCTGACATAGGGGGCGCTGCCCTGCTGCACGCGCTCCCAGTGGCAGCGGGTGTTCACGTTGATGTCCTGCACCTCGATCCTCATGCGGCGGGCGAAGGCGCGGAGCTGCACCATCACGCAGGCGGTCAGCGCGGAGGTGAAATAGGCCAGCGGGTAGGGCGCGCTGGAATTGCCGCCATGGCCGGGACCTTCGTCGGTCGGCAGCTCGTACACCTCGCCGGGCAGGCCGTTCGGGCGGCTCACCGTGACCTCGTTGCGGAATCCCCCCGTGTTGCGCCCGGCGGCATCGAAGATCACGTCGCCGCGGATGGTCGCGGCGGCCGAGGCGGGTGCGTCGGTCATGGCTGGATGTCCTCCCGGTGATCGCGGCCGCATTCCACCACACCGCCAGGGTGGTGCGCCACCCGGGGCCGGCCTTCAACACCCGTCCATCGGCGCCAATGCCAAGCTCGTGCCGCACCGAAACGCCGAGGGCGGCGCTGATCCGCGCGAGATGGCGGGGCGAACGTGCGATATGCGCGGCGGCCTTCTCTTCCGGCGTGCGGACCCGCGTGCGGCCGGGACGCCGCAGGCCGGCGCGCGCCCCGGCCCCGACGGCCGCGTCCAGGGGCCCGGCAGCGGCGCCGCCGACCTCGTCGTTACCCACATCACTGCTCCCGGCCAGGGTGCGCGGCCTCCCGGCCTTCCCGCCACGCCGAGACAGGACGGTAATCGGCGGCGATGGACCGTCGGCCGGTTTCGCGTCCTGTTCATCGATCATTCATGATTTTGCGCGAGGCGCGCGCCGAACGCGTCCGTCCGCCCCGGCGACGGACCGGCCCCCCAGGCGCTGCCTGCGTGATCGGTCATGCGCTGCCCCGCCGGCCACGCGCGCGGTCGAGCCGCCGCATCGCCGCCGTGACGGTGGTGCCGTGCAGCAGCACGGAGATCAGCACGGTCAGCCCCACCGTCGCCCACAGCACCTCGTCCACCTCCTCGAATCCGGCCTCGTGGTTCAGCGCGTAGGCGAGGTAGTAGAAGCTGCCGAGGCCGCGGATGCCGAAGAAGGCGATGGCCGCCCGTTCGTCCCAGGGCCGCGGCGCACCGGCCAGCGCGAGCATCCCCGCCACGGGCCGCGCCACGAAGAGGATCAGCAGCGCCGCCGCCACCCCGGCCCAGTCCAGCGGCGCCAGCAGCCCGCCGGCGATGGCGCCGCCGAACAGCACGAGGATCGCCATCATCAGCAGCCGCTCGATCTGGTCGGCGAAGTCGTGCAGCGTCTGGTGGTAGCGGTGGTGGCGCTCGGCGGCGCGCAGCGCCAGGGCGGCGACGAAGACGGCGAGGAAGCCGTAGCCATGCGCCATCTCCGTGATCCCATAGACCAGCAGGGTGACCCCGAGGGCGACGAACCCCTCCCCGGTGCGCGAGAGCCGGGCGCGGTTCGGCACGCGGAACACCAGCCAGCCCAGCGCCATGCCCACCACCCAGCCGAGCGCCAGCCCGGCGCCGAGCTTCCAGGCCACGTCCTCCATCGCCCATTCCAGCAGCCACGGGCCGGGCAGCGGGCCATGCGCCGAGATCGCAATGGCGAGGTTCACGAAGGGAAAGGCGAGGCCGTCGTTCAGCCCCGCCTCCGCGGTCAGGGTGAAGCGCACCTCGTCCTCCTCGCCCGATTGCGGCGGGCCGACCTGCACGTCGGCGGCCAGCACCGGGTCGGTCGGCGCCAGCGCCGCGCCGAGCAGCAGCGCCGCCGCCACGCCGAGGCCGAGCACGCCGTGCCCGATCAGCGCGATCGCGGCGATGGAGAGCGGCATGGCGATGCCCAGCATGCGCCAGGTCAGCGACCAGGTGCGCCAGGCCAGCGGCCGGTCCAGCTTCAGGCCGGCACCGGTCAGGGCGACGATGACGACAAACTCGGTCAGCCGTTCCGTCACCGCCGGCCATTGCTGCGGCAGCGGCAGGTCACCCGCCGAGAGCGCGAAGACGCCGTAGCCGAAGCCGATGCACACCATGGGCAGCGAGAGCGGCCACTCGCGCAGCAGCATCGGCAGCCAGGCCACCAGCAGGATCAGCACGCCGGTGCCGGCGAGCAGGACGATGTAGGGGTCTGTTGGGTCCATGCCGCGCGCTTTCCCTCGGGGATTGCGGAAGCAACGCCGCAGCGGCTGCGACGGGTGCAGGCGCGGCCCGGCCATGCGCCGCCGGGGGTGGTGGCGTCGCGGCGCGTTGGCGAGGATCGGCGCATGACCCTTGCCCTCCAGGCCCTGCCGCTGCTGCTCCTGCTGGCCCTGCTGGCGACCGGCCGTGCCGGTCCGGTGGGCGCCTGCCTGGCGGCGCTGGCCGCCGCCGTGCCCGCGGCCTGGGTGTCGCTGCCAGCCGGGGATGCGCCGGCGCTGCCCGCCCTGCTGGCCGATGAGGTCCTGCGCGGCGCCTTCCTGGCGCTGCAGCCGGTCGGCGTGTTGGCGGGCGGGCTGCTGTTCCACGCCGCCGTCTCGGCGGGACGGGAGGAGCCGGGCGCCGCGGCCCGCCCCGCCACGCCGGCCCGCGTCTTCGCCGTGACGCTGCCGCTCGGCGCCTTCCTGGAGAGCGTGACGGGCTTCGCCGTCGGCGCCGTCTTCGCGCTGACGGCGCTGCGCGGCATGGGCATCGGCGGGCCGGTGGCGGCCGCGCTGGCGCTGCAGGCCCTGGTGCTGGTGCCCTGGGGCGGGCTGGGGCCGGGGACCGCGCTGGGGGCCGCGCTGATCGCGCAGCCGGCGCA
>JAIEOP010000270.1 GCA_019750465.1 Acetobacteraceae bacterium
GGGCGGCCGGGCGCGGCCGCCAGCGGCACCCGCATGCCGCCGAGTTCGGGCGCCGCGGCGGCGGTGGCGAACAGCTTGCCGCCGCCGGCATTGGCCAGGCAGCGGTCCTGGGCGGCGCGGATCAGCAGATGCACGCCGGCCGGGCGATGCGCGAAATCCTCGTAGATGTCGCCCTCCCGGTCGGCGATCACCGTCACCGCCGCGGCCCCCTCGGCCAGCAGGCTCGCCGCCGCCGCGGCGCCGTCCAGCCAGCGCCGGCTCTGCTTGTCCGCCAACGGCCGCTGCTTGCGCAGCGCCTTCAGCCCGCCGCTGCGGCCGAGCAGTTGCGCCCCCACCAGCCCGAGCAGCGCCCCGTCGAGCGCATCCACCGCGATCGTCGGGTGCAATACCAGGCTAGATCCCGCGCCGTCGTCGCGCAGGCTGGTGGTGTCCTGGATCGCCAGGATGTGCCGCCCCTTGACCCGCGACGCCGTCGCAGCCGCCGCGGTCGCCGCCATCTCGTCCAGCGTCACCCGCCCGTTGCGCAGGAACCGGGTGATCCGCATCTCCCCCGCCCGGTCGCCGCCCAGCGCCCGGACCCGCACCCCCGCCTCGCCCACCGAACGCAGCCGCGCCAGCAGAAAGGCCCCCCTTTTTGCAGCCGGACATCGCCGAACTGCCCAAGCGTCGCCGGCATCGCCATCTCCCGAATCGACAGGACCAAGGGAGTCAGACATCAGCGCGCCATGCAAGATGTGTGAATGCCGTAGCCCCGCCAGCGGGGGAGGGCAGCTAAGCCAGCAACGCGCTCAGCGGCGTGAGGCTCTCCGCCCGCGGCAGCGTCATGATCGCGTCCTCCAGCGCGCGCATGCGCCCCGCATCCATCCGCCCCGCGCAGTTCTGCCGGAACTTCGCGGCCAGCTCCTCGTCGTTCAGCGGGTTGCCCGGGTCGCCCTTCGGCAGCAGCACCGTCTCGATGTGCGCCGTGCCGTCCTGCATCGTGATGGTCACCCGCGCCGGGAATTTCCGGGGATAGAGCGGATCGAGGTCGGGCGCCGCAACCACTTCCGTTCGCGCGAGCACGGCCTGGATCAGCGGATCGGCGACGCGGGCCGGCGCGAACTGCGCCTGGCCCAGCGCGCGGTCCACGGCCGCCGCCGCCACGCAGTAGGGCACCGAGATGCGCGCCGCCATGACGCCGGCGACGTCCTTATTGGAGAAATGCGTCGTCACGGTGCCGTAGGTCTCGACCGTGATCGTCGCGATCCGCGCGGGATCGGTCGCGTGCTTCCCCACGATCGCCAGCGTCGCCTGGATCGGCGAGTGGCTCGCCAGGATGGAGGGGAACCACTTGAAGCCGTTCTGCAGGATCTCCCACTCCGTCCCGAGGCCGGCGGTCAGCGCCGCCTCCTTCGGCTCCAGCGAGAAGGCGGCGAGGTAGCCCTTCGGATGCGCCAGGATCTCCGGCGGGCTGGTCGCCCCCAGCCCCGCCATCTGCGCCGCCAGGATGCCGAGCATCGCCGCCTTGCCGGGATGGATGCTCTTGGTCATGTCGCCGGACTCGAAGAAGGTGTTCAGCCCCGCCGCGCTGGTGCCGGCGATGCCGAGGGCGCGCTGCGCCGCGTCCGCATCCAAGCCCATCGCCCGCGCCGCCGCAGCCGCCGCGCCGAAGGTGCCGTTGGTCGCGGTGGAGTGCCAGAAGCGGTAATGCGTCGGCATCACCGCCATGCCGATGCGCACCGCGACCTCGTAGCCCGCGACCAGCGCCGCGATCAGCTCGCGCCCGGAGAGGCCGCGCGCCTGCGCCAGGGCCAGCGCCACCGGCACGACGACGCTGCCGACATGCAGCAGCGCGCGCTTGTGCGTGTCGTCGTTATCGGCGGCGTTGACCAGGATGCCGTTGGCGAGCGCCGCGAAGGCGGGCTGCGCGGTGCCGGCCGCGCCGATGATCCCCGCCCCCGGCGCGGCGGGGTAGAGCAGCGCGGTGTCGCGCGCGATGCGCGCCTTCTCCGCATCCTCGGTCCAGGCCGCCATGGCGCAGCCCACCGCGTCCAGCACGATCCGGCAGGCCTGGTGCACCACCGGCGCGGGCAGGTCCTCGAAGCGCAGCCCGGCGGCGAATTCGGCAAGCACGCGCGATGGGCTGGCCATGGGTGGGGCTCCTGTTGTCATGCCGCTCATGTTCACGCCTGCCCCATGCCGCGTCGAGGCCATCGACAGGCTCGCTGCCCGTGCCGCAGATCTCCAGGGCACAGAAAAAGGAAGGGGGTCCGGGGGAGTTCATCTCCCCCGGTGCTTGCCTGCCTCGCCCGCGCCCCAGCATCCTCCCGGCAACACCCTGCCGGAGGACCACGCCATGCGCCGCCGATCACTGCTCTTCGCCACGCTGGCGACGCCCGCCCTCGCCCAGACCCCCTGGGCGCCCGACCGGCCGATGCGCATCATCGTCGCCTTCCCGCCCGGCGGCTCCACCGACGTGGTCTCGCGGCTGATCGCGGAGCAGCTCGGCACCGCGCTCGGCCAGGCCGTGGTGGTGGAGAACCGCGGCGGCGCCTCGGGCATGATCGGCACGGAATTCGCCGCGCGCGCCGCGCCCGATGGCCATACGCTGCTGATGTCGGCGGCCGGGCCGCACGCCATCAACCCGAGCCTGTTCCCGAGCGTGCCCTATGACCCGGTGAAGGGGTTCGCCTCGATCATCCTGGTGGCGATCTACCCGCTGCTGATGGTGACGCCGACCAATCGTGGGCCGAACACGGTGGCCGAGTTCATCGCGCATGCGAAGGCGAATCCGGGGCGGATCAATTACTGCTCCATCGGCAGCGGCCAGCCGAGCCACCTGGCGGCCGAGCTGTTCAAGGCGCGCGCCTGCATCGAGATGACGCACGTGCCCTATCGCGGCAGCGGCCCCGCGGTGACGGCGACCGTCGCCGGCGAATGCGACGTGCTGTTCGACAGCGCGCTGTCCTCCGGCCCGCAGGTGCGGGGCGGGCGGCTCAAGGCGCTCGGCGTGAGCACCGCCGGCCGCCTCGCCTCCTGGCCCGAGCTGCCGACCATCGCCGAGGCCGGGCCGCTGCCGGGCTACGACGCCTATACCTGGAACAGCCTGGTGGCGCCCGCCGGCACCTCGCCCGCGGCGATCGCGCGGATCAATGCGGAGGTGGGCAGGATCCTCGCCTCGCCCCGCTTCCGCGCGGCGCTGGAGGCGCAGGGCTCGGTGCCCGGCGGCGGCACGCCGGAGGAGATGGCGCGGTTCCTGGAGAGCGAGATCGCCAAATGGGCGGCGGTGATCCGCGCCGGGAACATCAGGCCGGATTGATCCGCGGCGCGCCGCGGCGTTGACATCGCGGCGGCGTCGTACCCAGCTTCGGGGCAGCAGGAGTGACGCCCCATGGCCGGTTCCGACCAGACGAAGAAGCCGTTCAAGCTGCGCAGCCAGCGCTGGTTCGACGACCCGGAAGACCCGGGCATGACCGCGCTCTATACCGAGCGCTACCTGAATTTCGGCCTGACCCGCGGCGAGCTGCAATCGGGCAAGCCGATCATCGGCATCGCCCAGACCGGCTCCGATCTGGCGCCCTGCAATCGCCACCACCTGGACCTCGCGCGGCGGGTGAAGGATGGCGTGATCGCGGCCGGCGGCATCCCGCTGGAGTTCCCGATCCACCCAATCCAGGAAACCGGCAAGCGCCCGACCGCGGCGCTCGACCGGAATCTCGCGTACCTGTCGCTGGTGGAGGTGCTGCACGGATACCCGATCGACGGCGTCGTGCTGACCACGGGCTGCGACAAGACCACGCCCGCCTGCCTGATGGGCGCGGCCACGGTGAACATCCCGGCCATCGTGCTCTCCGGCGGGCCGATGCTGGACGGGCACTACCAGGGGCGGCTGACCGGCAGCGGCACCATCGTGTGGGAGAGCCGCAAGCGGCTTGCCGCCGGGGAGATCGACTACGACCAGTTCATGGAGATCGTCTCCAGCAGCGCGACCTCCGTCGGGCACTGCAACACCATGGGCACGGCGCTGTCGATGAACAGCCTCGCCGAGGCGCTGGGCATGTCGCTGCCGGGCTGCGCCGCGATCCCGGCGCCGTACCGGGAGCGCGGGCAGATGGCGCACGCCACCGGCCTTCGCATCGTGGACATGGTGCGGGAGAACCTGCGCCCCTCCGACATCCTGACCCGCGCCGCCTTCGAGAACGCGATCGTCACCTCCAGCGCGATCGGCGCCAGCACCAACTGCCCGCCGCACATCATCGCCATCGCCCGGCACATGGGCGTGGAGCTGGCCATCGAGGACTGGGACCGCGTCGGCCACGACGTCCCGCTGCTGGTGGATTGCCAGCCCGCGGGCCGCTTCCTGGGCGAGGCCTTCCACCGTGCCGGCGGTGTGCCGGCGGTGATGGCGGAGCTGCTGGCGGCGGGCAGGCTGCACGCCGGCGCCATGACCGTGACCGGCCGCCCGGTTGCCGCCAACCTGGAGGCGCTGCCGCCGCCGGACCGCGAGGTGATCCGGCCCTATGCCCAGCCGATGAAGCCGCATGCCGGCTTCGCCGTGCTGTCCGGCAACATCTTCGACAATGCCGTGATGAAGGTGAGCGTCATCGACGACACCTTCCGCCGCCGCTTCCTCTCCGACCCGCCTGGCGTCTTCGAGGGCAAGGTCGTGGTCTTCGAGGGGCCGGAGGACTACCACGACCGCATCGAGGACCCCGCGCTCGGGATCGACGAGCGCACCGTGCTGGTGATCCGCAATTGCGGCCCGGTCGGCTACCCCGGCAGCGCGGAGGTGGTGAACATGCAGCCTCCCGCCGCGCTGATCCGCGCCGGCATCGAGACCCTGCCCACCATGGGCGACGGGCGGCAGAGCGGCACCTCGGGCAGCCCCTCCATCCTGAACGTCTCGCCCGAGGCGGTGGTGGGCGGGGGCCTGGCGCTGCTGCGCTCCGGCGACCCGATCCGCATCGACCTGAACACCCGCCGGGTCGACGTGCTGATCCCGGAGGCGGAGCTGGCGGCGCGCCGTGCCGCCTGGCAGCCGCCGAAGCTGGTGCACAAGACACCCTGGGAGGAGATCCAGCGCGGCATGGTCGGCCAGCTCGGCACCGGCGCCTGCCTGGAGCCGGCGACGCTCTACCTCAACATCCTGGAGACGCGCGGCGAAAGCCGGCACAATCATTAGCGCCTCCGCCAGGGAGACCCAGGGTTCGGCCGCCGGCCAGCGACTACGGAATCCGGAACCGGCGCCGGGCGCATCGACCACTGCCGCACCACCCTGGCGCGCGGCTCGCGATCATGCGAGCCTCGCTGGATGCCGACACCGGATCCATCAGCGCGCCTCGACACCTCGTCCGGCGTTTTCGAGGACCTCACCCTTGCCTTCGACGTCTTCCATCGCGGCCCGGCGGCGGCGGATGGCACCAGCCGCCTCGCGGACCGGCGCTTCCGGCGCTGCAACCTCACCGGCCCGGCCCTGGTCACCGTCGCCGCCGATACCGTGTTCAGCGACTGCATCTTCTCCGCCTGCGCCTTCACCGCCCTGCCGGATGCCGTGCCCGCGCCGGGTTCCCTCCGGCTGCAGGGCTGCG
Source organism: Acetobacteraceae bacterium (assembly GCA_019750465.1). GTDB lineage: Bacteria > Pseudomonadota > Alphaproteobacteria > Acetobacterales > Acetobacteraceae > JAIEOP01. Next base: position 5,568 of record JAIEOP010000270.1, read on the forward strand.
CCTTCGAGGATTGCGTGCTGACGCGCTGGTCGGTCTTCGTGCCGCCGGCGCTGCTCGCCTCCCTGTTGCGCGACATGCCGCATCTGCGCGTCTTCGGCCTGCCCTTCGGCTGACTTGACGCCGGGGGGCACGACGCGATGATGGCGTCGCAAGCGGGGGGTCGAGATACGCCATGGCCGGCAGGTTGCAGGGCAAGCGGTGCTTCGTGACGGCAGCCGGCCAGGGCATGGGCCGCGCCGCCGCCCTTGCGATGGCCGCGGAGGGCGGCAGCGTCGTCGCGACCGACAAGGACGCCGCGAAGCTGGAGAGCCTGCGCGGGACGCCGGGCATCACCGTCCGCGCGCTGGACGTGCTGGATGACGCGGCGGTCGCTGCCGCCATCGCCGAGGCCGGCGCCATCGACGTGCTGTTCAACTGCGCCGGCCACGTGCACCAGAACACCGCGCTGACCTGCACGGACGAGGAATGGGACTTCGCCTTCGCGCTGAACGTGCGCGCCATGTGGAAGGTGATCCGCGCCACGGTGCCGGGCATGGTCGCGCGCGGTGGCGGCAGCATCGTCCTCATGGGCTCGGCCTGCTCCTCGCTGAAGGGCGTGCCGAACCGCTTCGTCTACGGCACCACCAAGGGCGCGGTGCTCGGGCTGATGAAGTCCGTCGCCAGCGAATATGTCGGGCAGGGAATCCGCTGCAACTGCATCTGCCCCGGCACGGTGGACACGCCCTCGCTGCATGAGCGCATCGCGGCGAACGCCGCGGCCGCGGGCGGGGTGGAGGCGGCGCGCGCCGCCTTCGTCGCGCGCCAGCCCATGGGCCGGGTCGCCACGGCGGAGGAGGTGGCACAGCTCGTCGTCTATCTAGCCGCCGACGAGAGCGCCTTTGTCACCGGCCAGGGCATCGTCATCGATGGCGGTTGGATGCTGTAATCCTCCCGCCGCGCGCGGGGGCCGCACAGGAGAAGCACCATGAAGCTGCTGCGCTACGGCCCGCCGGGCCAGGAAAAGCCCGGACTGCTCGATGCCGCGGGCACCATCCGCGACCTCTCGGGCGTCATCCCCGACCTTGCCGGCGATGCGCTCTCGCCTGCGGGACTGGCGAAGCTCGCCGCGCTCGATGCGGCGGCGCTGCCCGCCGTGCCGGGCAGCCCGCGCATCGGCCCGCCGGTGACGGGCATGAAGAACCTGGTGTGCATCGGCCTGAACTACGCCGACCACGCCGCCGAGACGGGCGCACCGGTGCCGAAGGAGCCGATCGTCTTCCTCAAGTCGCTCGGCGCGCTGCAGGGGCCGAACGACGACGTCGTCATCCCGCGTGACAGCCGCAAGACGGACTGGGAGTGCGAGCTGGCCATCATCATCGGCACCAGGGCGAAATACGTCACCGAGGACAAGGCCCTCGACCACGTCGCCGGCTATGCGGTGGGCAACGACGTCTCCGAGCGCGAGTGGCAGTCGGAGCGCGGCATGACCTGGGACAAGGGCAAGGGCTTCGACACCTTCGGCCCGCTCGGGCCCTGGCTGGTCACCAGGGACGAGGTGCCCGACCCGCAGAACCTGGCGATGTTCACCGACGTGGACGGGGTGCGCCAGCAGGACGGCAACACGCGCACCATGATCTTCGGCGTGAAGACGCTGATCGCCTATGTCAGCCAGTGCATCACGCTGCACCCGGGCGACGTGATCTTCACCGGCACGCCGCCGGGCGTCGGGCTGGGCAAGAAGCCGGTGCCGGTCTTCCTGAAGGCGGGGCAGACCATGCGCCTCGGCATCGCCGGCCTGGGCGAGCAGGTGCAGCGCACGGTGGCCTACGGGGGTTGAGCCCCTCCCCCGCAAGGCGGGGGAGGGGTTTGGGGGTGGGGGCTTGGGCCTGCGTACGGCACAGAGCGACACCCCCACCCTGACCCTCCCCCGCAAGGCGGGGGAGGGGATCGGACGGTCACACGGGCCAGTCCTTCACCTCCAGCCGGTCGCCCGGCGCCAGCAGGCCGGGCGCGCCGCCGGCCAGCAGCCGCGCGGCCGCCGCATCCCGCAGCAGCACCGCGCGCAGGAAAGCCACGCAGAGCGCCGCCGTGCGCGCGTGATAGGTCGGGTCGGCCCAGCGCGGACCCGCGGCCGCCTCGTCGGCGAAGACGCCGTGCGTGGCGCCCTCCAGCACCGCCAGCGCCTGCGGCACGCCGCTGATGCTGCGGAACGGCACCTCGCGGTCCGCCGGCGTCGCATTCTCGATGTACCCCGCGTCGCGCGTGCCGGTGACGGAGAGCAGCGGCACGGCGACGGGCGCGAAGGCGACGCGCGGCGGCAGCCCCTGTGGCCGCACCGGCGACAGCGCGATGCCGGCGCGCAGGCGCCGATCGGGCAGCACGAGGCCCGGCACCGCGCCAGGCCCCGGCAGGCGCTGGCCGATCAGGTGCTGCACCGTCCAGGCGCCGTAGGAATGTCCCGCTGCGGCGATGCGCGCGGCATCGACGCGGCCGTGCAGCGGGTCGCCGGGCCGCGCGGCGCGCCGCAGCGCCTCGTCGAGCGCGAAGGCGCCGTCGCGCAGCCGCGCCACGGCCTGCATCACGTCGAAGGCCGCGGCCGCAAGCGCCATGCCGGCATTGCCGCTGCCCTGCCAGATGCCCGCGTCGCTGCCCGGATGCTGCACGTGCAGCGCGACGAACCCGGCCTCCGCGAAGGCCCGGCCGAGATAGGCCAGCCCGTCGCGCGAGCCGCCGAGCCCGTGCGAGACCAGCACCAGCGGCGCCGGGCCGGTGCCGCGCGGCAGCCGCAGCCGCACCGGCAGCGCGCGGTCCTGCCGCGCCGGATCGTGCCAGGTCTCGGCGTGCTCACTCACGGCCATGGCCTCGGGCCGATGAACGGGCAGCAGGGCAGCGGCCAGGAGGGCGGTGCGGCGGCGCATGGGGGGCAACTCTCACGATCCGGCCAACGTCGCGCCGCGTGGCCGGTTCAAGCAGCCATGCCGGAGGGCTCGCCGGCAAGGGTCAGAAATCGATGCGTCCGGCCTGCCGCAGCGCGATCAGCAGCCCGCCGACATGGCTCGCGGTGCCGAGCGCGCCCGCGGCCAGCCCGGCCAGCACCGAGGACACGGAGTGCAGCTCCACCGCGATCTCCTCGCCCGGATCGAGGCGCTGGCCGCCCGCCGGCACCGCGCCCTCCGCCAGCACGAAATGCACGCGGTTCGTGGCATGCGCCGGCTCCGGCCAGAGCCCGGCGACAGGGGTGAAGCGCGCGGCGTCGTAGCCGGTCTCCTCGCCGAACTCGCGCGCCGCGGCGAGCACCGGGTCGGTCTCCTCCAACTCCATGATGCCGCCGGGCAGCTCCAGGATGGCGGCGCCGGCACCGGGGCGGAATTGCCGCACCAGCACCAGCTCGTCGGCCGGCGTCAGCGCCACCACATGCACCCAGTCGCGCCATTCCAGCATGTACCAGGGATCGAGCACCCGGCCGCCGCCGGTCTCCCAGGCATCGGCGCGCAGGTGGATCCAGCGGTCGCGCACCAGGGTGCGCGTGCCGCGATGGCGCCAGGGACGGGTGGCGCCCGCGGGTCCGCTCACTCGGCCGCCTGGCGCTGCGTCGCGCGGGCGTAGTCCTCCAGCGGCGCGCAGGTGCAGACGAGGTTGCGGTCGCCGTACACGTTGTCCACGCGCTTCACCGGCGGCCAGTACTTGTGCGCCCGCACGAAGGGCAGCGGGAAGGCGGCCTGCTCGCGCGAATAGGGATGCGGCCACTCGCCCGCCGCGATCTCCGAGGCCGTGTGGGGCGCGTTCTTCAGCGGGTTGTCGGCCCGGTCCATGCGTCCCTGCTCCACCGCGCGGATCTCGGCGCGAATCGCCACCATGGCGTCGACGAAGCGGTCGAGCTCCGCCTTCGGCTCGGACTCGGTGGGCTCCACCATCAGCGTGCCGGCCACCGGCCAGGACATGGTGGGCGCGTGGAAGCCGTAGTCCTGCAGCCGCTTCGCGATGTCCTCCACCAGCACGCCGCCACCCTGCTGGAAGCCGCGGCAGTCGAGGATGCACTCGTGCGCCACCATGCCCTGGCGCCCGCGGTAGAGCACGGGGAAGTGCCCCTCCAGCCGCTTCGCCAGGTAGTTGGCGCTGAGGATCGCCACCTGCGTGGCCCGCGTCAGCGCCTCCGCGCCCATCATGCGGATATAGGCGTAGGAGATCGGCAGGATGGCGGCGCTGCCGAAGGGCGCGGCGCTGACCGGGCCGTAGCCCGTCGCCGGCCCGGCCTCGGCCAGCAGCGGATGGTTCGGCAGGTGCGGCGCGAGGTGCGCGGCGACGCCGATCGGCCCGACCCCCGGGCCGCCGCCGCCATGCGGGATGCAGAAGGTCTTGTGCAGGTTCAGGTGGCAGACATCGGCGCCGATGCGGCCCGGCGCGGTCAGCCCCACCTGCGCGTTCATGTTGGCGCCGTCCATGTAGACCTGGCCGCCATGCGCGTGGATCAGGTCGCAGATCTCGCGGATCGCCTCCTCGAAGACGCCATGCGTGCTGGGATAGGTCACCATCAGCGCGGCGAGGCTCCCCGCGTGCTCCTCCGCCTTCGCCCGCAGGTCGGCGACATCCACGTTGCCGTCACGGTCGCACCCCACCACCACCACCCGCATCCCCGCCATCGCGGCGGAGGCCGGGTTGGTGCCATGCGCGCTGCTCGGGATGAGGCAGACGTCGCGGTGCGCCTCGCCGCGCGCCCGGTGCCAGGCGCGGATCGCCAGCAGCCCGGCATACTCGCCCTGGCTGCCGGCATTCGGCTGCAGCGACACCGCGGCGAAGCCGGTCACCGCGGCGAGCCAGGATTCCAGCCGCCGGATCAGCGCCAGATAGCCCGGCACCTGGTCGACCGGCGCGAAGGGATGGATCTGCGCGAAGCCCGGGAAGGTGACGGGGATCATCTCCGCCGTCGCGTTCAGCTTCATGGTGCAGGACCCCAGCGGGATCATGCTGCGGTTCAGCGCGACATCCCGGTCCTCCAGCCGCTTCAGGTAGCGCAGCATCGCGTGCTCGCTGTGGTGGAGGTTGAACACCTCGGCCGTGAGGAAGGGCGAGTTCCGCGCCAGCGCGGAGGGGATGCCGCCCGCGGGCGCGATCCCCTCCAGCGCGCCGCCGCCGATGATCCGCGCAAGCGCCGCGAGCCCGTCGCGCGTGACCGTCTCATCCAGCGCGATGCAGACCAGGCCACCCTCGCGGCGCAGGTTGAAGCCGCCTGCCCGCGCCGCGTCGGTCAGCGCGGCCGCGCGATCGCCGGCCTCGATGGCGATGGTGTCGAAGAAGCCGTCATGGCGCAGCGCCAGCCCCGCCCCGCGCGCCGCGCCGGCGAGGATGCGGGCCTGCAGCGCCACGCGGCGGGCGATGCGCCGCAGCCCCTCCGGCCCGTGCCACACCGCGTACATGCCGGCCATCACCGCCAGCAGCACCTGGGCCGTGCAGATGTTCGACGTCGCCTTCTCGCGCCGGATGTGCTGCTCGCGCGTCTGCAGCGCGAGCCGCATCGCCGGCTGCCCGGCCGCGTCCACCGAGACGCCGACGAGGCGCCCCGGCAGCAGCCGCTTCAGCGCATCCTTCACGGCGATGAAGGCGGCATGCGGGCCGCCATAGCCCGGCGGCACGCCGAAGCGCTGGCTGGAGCCCACCACCACGTCCGCCCCCATCTCCCCGGGCGGCGCCAGCAGGCAGAGCGCGAGCGGATCGGCGGCGACGATGGCCAGCGCCCCGGCCGCATGCGCCGCGGCGATCTCGGGGGCGATGTCGCGCACCTCGCCGGTGGTGCCGGGATATTGCAGCAGCACCGCGAAGGGTGCCTCGGCCGCGGCGCGCGCCGCGATCTCCGCCGGCGGCGCCACCACCACGCGGATGCCGACGGGCTCGGCACGCACGCGCACCACGGCGAGCGTCTGCGGGTGCAGGTCGGCGGCGGCCAGCAGCGTGCTGCCCTTCCCCTTGTGCGCGGCATGCGCCAGCGCCATGGCCTCGGCGGCGGCGGTCGCCTCGTCGAGCAGCGAGGCATTGGCCACCGGCAGGCCGGTGAGGTCGGCGACCATGGTCTGGAAATTGACCAGCGCCTCCAGCCGCCCCTGCGCGATCTCCGCCTGGTAGGGGGTGTAGGCCGTGTACCAGCCCGGATTCTCGAGCACGTTGCGCAGGATCACCGGGGGCGTGTGGGTGCCGTGGTAGCCGAGCCCGATCAGCGAGGTCATCACGCGGTTCTGCCCGGCCAGCGCGCGCAGCTCCTCGATGGCCTCGGCCTCGGTCGCCGGCGGCGGCAGCGCCGAGAGGTCGGCGCCACGGATCGCCGCCGGCACGGTGCGGCCGGTCAGCTCCTCCAGGCTGCGCGCGCCGACCACGCGGAGCATGTCGGCGATCTCGGCCTCGGAGGGGCCGATGTGGCGCGCGGCGAAGGCGCCATGATCCTCGAGCGCGAACAGGTCCCGAAGGGCGCCGGTCACGCCTGGCTCTCCACGAAGGCCGCGTAGGCCGCCTCGTCCAGCAGCGCGGCGACCTCGGCGGGGTTCCTGGGCTCGATCTTGAAGAACCAGCCTTCGGCCGTGGGCGCGCGGTTGATCAGGCCGGGGTCGTCGGTGAGGCCGGCATTCACCTCGACGATCCGCCCGGCGATCGGCGCATAGACGTCGGACGCCGCCTTCACGCTCTCCACCACGGCGATCGCCTCGCCCGCCGCGACCTCGCGCCCCACCTCCGGCAGATCAACGAAAACCACGTCGCCGAGCGCGGTCTGCGCATGGTCCGTGATGCCGACGGTCGCAGCGTCGCCGTCGAGGCGGACCCATTCATGGTCCTTGGTGAAGCGCAGCTCGGCCATTGTCGGGGTTCCTCTCGCGGGCGGTCGTGACGCGGCGGTCAGCGGGGGTAGCGATGCGGCACGAAGGGCAGCGGGGCGACCCGGGCGGGCAGCGCCCTGCCGCGCACCATCAGCGCGAGCGGCGTGCCGTCCCCGGCATGGGCGCGCGCGACATAGCCCATGGCGACGGGGCCGTTCGCCGAGGGGCCGAAGCCGCCGGAGGTCACCTCGCCCACCGCCTCTCCGAGCGCCTCGCCCTTGGGCGCATGCACCGGCGTATGCGCCCGCGCGGGCTGGCGGCCCTCGGGCTTCAGCCCGACGCGCAGGCGCGCCGCGCCGTCGGCCAGCTCCGCCCGCACGCGCGCGGCGCCCGGGAAGTCCCAGGCCATGCGGCGGCGCTTGCCGATCGTCCAGGTCAGCGCCGCCTCGACCGGGCTCGTGGTCTCGCCGATGTCGTTGCCGTAGAGGCAGAGCCCGGCTTCCAGCCGCAGCGAATCCCGGGCACCGAGGCCGGCCGGCTGCACGCCCGGCAGGGCCAGCAGGGCCTTCGCCAGCGCCTCGGCCCGCTCGGCCGGCACGCTGATCTCGAACCCGTCCTCGCCGGTGTAGCCCGAGCGGCTGGCCAGGGCCGGGATGCCGGCGACGGTTGTCTCCGCGACACCCATGAAGGAGAGCCCGGGGAGTGCCGGCGCCAGGGGCGCGATGGCCATAACGGCGGCCGGCCCCTGCAGCGCCAGCAGCGCCCGGTCGGGCAGCGGGCGCAGCGCGACGCCGGCGGGCAGGGCGGCGGCGATGCGCGCGAAATCCTCCGCCTTGCGGCCCGCGTTCACCACGAGGAACAGCCGGTCACCGAGGTTCGCCACCATGAAGTCGTCGAAGATGCCGCCCGCCTCGGTGGTCAGCAGCGCGTAGCGCTGGCGGCCCGGCTTCAGCCCCTGCACGTCGGCCGGCGTCAGCCGCTCCAGCGCCTCGGCCGCGCCCTCGCCGACCAGCTCCGCCTGGCCCATGTGCGAGACGTCGAACAGCGCGGCCGCGGCACGGCAATGCAGGTGCTCGGCCATGATGCCGGCGGAGTATTGCACCGGCATGGCATGGCCGGCGAAGGGCACCATTCGGCCGCCGAGCGCGCGATGCAGCGCGCCGAGCGGGGTTTCCAGCAGGGTCTCGTCTCGGTCCTGTTCGGCCACGGGTCCTCCAGCCGCGCGACGAGGGACGAAGTCCCTGGCGCGCGCATGATACCGTGGCCCCCCTCTGTCCGATGACCTGAGAGATTCGGCCCGCCGCTTGCGTGGCGTCGCCTTACTCCGTCGGTGCCGGCCCCCTTGCGGCGCCCGGGCTTTCCAGAGGTCCCTCCCCCGCGCGGTTCATGGGCCTGAGCGTTTCCGGGGGCCGGTTGCGCCTTCGGCGGCGGCACGGGTTGGCCCGGCCGCTCTCTCCCGCGCAGGATCTGCGGGTAGCGTCGGTCTACTCCCCCGAAACTCCCCGCGCAACCGAGTCGCAGCGGCGCCGGCACATCACCGCGGCCCGCGGCGGCGGTTCTGCTCCAGCTCCTGCTCCTCGAGCTGGAGCATGACCAGCACGCGGTAATCGGTCGCGCGCCGCTCCTCCGAGACCGGCAGGACGATGGTGATGGACTGGCCCTCGACATTCGCCCGCGTCTCGTTGGGGCCGAAGACCACCGTGGTGGCGAAGCGTTGCGGCCGGTCCAGCGGCTGGTCGGTCCGGTTGTCCAGCACCGCGACCAGCCAGGGCACCTGCACGGCGCGCCCGGTCGATGCCGGGCCGCGGTCCACCACGAAGCTCGGCGTGATCCGCAGGTCCACGGCCTCGCCGCGGCGCCCGGGCCGGCAGCCGCCGGAAAGGCCGTTCAGCTTGGCGTCGAACTCCAGCGTGGTGAGGTCCCGCACCGGGCCGTCGCGATAGCGGGTGAGGTCGGCGGCATCGGCCGGGATCGCCGGCCGCGGGCAGGCGATCCGGGCGATCGGGTCAGTGCCGCCACAGGCAGCCAGGCCGAGCGGCGCGAGCATCGCCAGAGACCAACTACGCCACGTCACCGGCATCTTCCCCCTCGCGTCCCGTCCCGTTCGCCGGGGCCCCCGTGGCACGAAACCACGCGCCTGTCACATCCGGGAACGCGCATTGCGCCGTGGCATCCCCGGCGGCAATGGGATAGGAGGGCAACGACGGACCCGCCCCTGGCCTGGCAGGGCCGTCGTGCCGCCCCAGATGCAGGCCTCAACCCTGCCAGCCCGCCGGACCCGACCTTGCCCGCCACGACGCTCGACCCCGTTTCCCCGCAGGCACCCCCGGCGGGCCACCAGCCCGCGCTGCCCGGTGACGGCACGTCATCCGGCACCAGGCCGCGCCTGTCCGTGCTGCTCGCCGGGCCGCGCGGCTTCTGTGCCGGCGTCGATCGCGCCATCAAGATCGTCGAGGAGGCGATCCGCCGCTACGGCGCGCCGGTCTATGTGCGACACGAGATCGTGCACAACCGCTTCGTCGTCGAAACCCTGGAGCGCCAGGGCGCCGTCTTCGTCGAGGAGCTGGACGAGGTGCCGGACGACGCGCCGGTGGTGTTCTCGGCCCATGGCGTGCCGAAATCCGTCCCCGGCGAGGCCGAACGGCGCAAGCTGTTCTATCTCGATGCCACCTGCCCGCTGGTCAGCAAGGTGCACCGGGAGGCCGAGCACCATTTCGCCCGCGGGCGGCACATCCTGCTGATCGGGCATGCGGGCCATCCGGAGGTGGTCGGTACCATGGGCCAGCTGCCGGCCGGCGCCGTGACGCTGGTGGAGGATGCGGAAGGCGCGCGCACCGTCTCGGTGCCGCCAAGCATGCCGCTGGCCTTCATCACCCAGACCACGCTCTCGGTGGATGACACCGCCGACATCGTGGCTGCGCTGCGTGCCCGCTTCCCAGGCGTGCACGCGCCGGCGAAGGAGGACATCTGCTACGCCACCACCAACCGGCAGGCCGCGGTGAAGGCGATCGCGCCGCGGGCCGCGCTGATGATCGTGGTGGGCGCGCCGAATTCCTCCAACTCGCTGCGGCTGGTCGAGGTGGCGGAGCGCGCCGGCTGCCCGCGCGCGGTGATGGTGCAGCGCGGGCGGGAGCTCGACCCCGCCATCGCCGATGGCCTCGCGGTGATCGGCATCACCGCCGGCGCCAGCGCGCCCGAGGTGCTGGTCGAGGAGGTGCTCGCCCGCCTCGCCGAGCGCTTCGTCCTGGCCATCGAGGAGGTGGTGGTGGCCGAGGAGCGCATCACCTTCAAGCTGCCGGCCGCGCTCAACCCGGCCTGACCTGCCCCGGGACCTGCCTGCCCCTGCCTGAATCGATGTTGAGCCGCCACGGGCGCGCGCCCATCCTGCCACCCGACCGGGAGGAGGATCGGCCATGCCAAAGCGCATCGTGCTCTGCTTCGATGGCACCTGGAACGCGCCGGCCGAGAAATTCGTCGGCCTGAAGGCGCTGCATGATCGGGCCAAGGCGCTGTGCGACGCCGGCGGCAAGCCGGCGGTGCTGCAGGCGCTGGAGGCGCTGGACCCCGGCCCCGATGCGGTGGAGACCAATGTCTGCCGATTCTACCGCTCCATCGTCGCGCGCCAGCCCGAGAAGGACGGCGCCGGGCCGGTCGGCCAGGTGCGCTGGTACGACGCCGGCGTCGGCACCAACTGGTACGACCGCGTCGCCGGCGGCGCCTTCGGCCTCGGCCTGTCGCAGAACCTGCGCGAGGGCTACCAGTACCTGGCCGAGACCTGCGAGCCGGGCGATTCCATCTTCATCCTCGGCTTCAGCCGCGGCGCCTACACCGCGCGCAGCCTGGTCGGCATGATCCGCAACAGCGGCCTGCTGCCCGCCGGCGGCACCGGCGACGGGCCGCAGAGCGCGCCGATGATGGAGGCCTACGAGATCTACCGCACCCGCGACCGCGACGCGGACAGCGAACGCGCCCTGGCCTTCCGCAAGCTGCATGGCTGCCGGATGGTGGAGATCGCCTTCCTCGGTGTCTGGGACACGGTGGGCGCGCTCGGCATCCCGATCGAGTCCTTCGCCGGCTTCAATCGCTCGGCCTTCGAGTTCCACGATACCGAACTCAGCGGCATCGTGCGCAACGCCTTCCACGCCATCGCCGTGGACGAGCACCGCGAGCCCTATGCGGTGACGCTCTGGGATCCGATCAGGAAGCTCGACCAGCGCGTGGAGCAGCGCTGGTTCGTCGGCGCGCATTGCGATGTCGGCGGTGGCTACCAGGACCGCGGCCTGTCCGACGTGACGCTGGCCTGGATGCAGCGCTGCGCGATGGAATGCGGGCTGGAGCTGCACCCGGGGGCGGTGCCGGCGGTGGGGGAGGCGCAGGCGCTGGGCGCGCTGACCGACAGCTTCGCCAATTTCCTGGAAGGCCTGTTCCGCCTGTTCAGCCGGCGCTTCTACCGGCCCGTGCGGCGCGCGCAGTTCGGCCAGGAGCAGGTGGACGAGACGGTGCACCTGCGCCTGAAGCGCGACGTCGCCTACCGGCCGAAGAACCCGGGCCTGTTCGACGGATGACGGTGGCCCCCGGGCGGTTCCAGGGGTCGGGATGCCGCGCTAGAAGCGTCGCATGGCGGTCTATACCGAGGTTACGGACGAGGCGCTGCGGGAGTACCTCGCGGACTATGACCTCGGCGATCTGGTCGCCTTCCGCGGCATCGCGGAGGGCGTGGAGAATTCGAACTACGCCCTGAAGACCGGGGCCGGCGACTTCATCCTGACGCTGTACGAGCGGCGGGTGGACCCGGCCGAGCTGCCCTATTTCCTCGGACTGATGGAGCACCTGGCGGCGCACGGCCTGCCCTGCCCGCTGCCGGTGCATGGGCGCGACGGGGCGGCGCTGCGCCGCCTGGCCGGACGGCCGGCGGCGATCTGCACCTTCCTGCCCGGCGTCTGGCCGCGCCGCGTGCGGCCCGAGCACTGCGCGCCGCTCGGGCAGGCGCTGGCACGCCTGCACGCGGCCGGGGCAGGCTTCGGCATGGCGCGGCCGAACGCGCTCGGGCCCGCCGGCTGGCCGCCGCTGCTGGAACGCTGCCGGGCCACGGGCGATTCGGTGCAGGCAGGGCTGGTCGCGCAGCTCGATGCGGCGCTTGCGGCGATCCTGGAGGCGTGGCCGGCGCCGGGCACGCTGCCGGTCGGGCAGATCCACGCCGACCTCTTCCCCGACAACGTGTTCTTCCTGGACGACGCCGAGCACCGCCCGCGCGTCTCCGGCCTCATCGACTTCTACTTCGCCTGCACCGACCTGCTGGCCTACGACATCGCCGTCTGCCTGAACGCCTGGTGCTTCGAGGCCGATGGGGGCTTCAACGTGACGAAGGCGCGGGCACTGCTCACCGCCTACCAGGGCGTGCGGCCGCTGTCGCCCGCGGAGCGGGCGGCGCTGCCGGTGCTGTGCCGGGGCGCGGCGCTGCGCTTCCTGCTGACCCGCCTGCACGACTGGACGGCGACGCCGACGGGCGCGCTGGTGACGCGCAAGGACCCGCTGGAATACCTGCGCAAGCTGCGCTTCTTCGCGGCCGTCGGGGGCGAGGCCGGCCTTGGACTCTGACCCACCCATCGTCGAGATCTGGACGGATGGCGGCTGCAAGCCCAATCCCGGGCCGGGGGGCTGGGGCGCGGTGCTGTGCTATGGCGATGTCGAGCGCGAACTCTCCGGCGGCGAGGCCGCGACCACCAACAACCGCATGGAACTGACCGCCGCCTGCGAGGCGCTGGAGGCGCTCAAGCGCCCCTGCCGCGTGGTGCTGCACACGGACAGCGAATATGTCCGCAACGGCATCAGCCGCTGGATCCATGGCTGGGTGCGCAACAACTGGCGCAACAGCGCGAAGGACCCAGTGGCGAACATGCAGCTCTGGCAGCGGCTGCTGGCGGCGGCGAAGCCGCACGAGGTGGAGTGGCACTGGGTGCGCGGGCATTCCGGCGACCCGATGAACGAGCGGGCGGACCGGCTGGCGACGGCGGCAAGGGAGCGGGTGGCGGCGGGCTGATTGTCGGTTGACCCATATCGTGGCGCATAAACCCAATTCGTGGCGCTGAAACGAGTCAGTATATCTGGCTCGGATTCGGCCTGACCCAGCCCGACTGAGGTTCCGGTCAGCCCATCGGTGTGCCCCTGCCAGCGTCGGGAATGCCGACCTTCAAGTTCCCACAAGTCCTAGGGCATTGTGGCAAAGTCAAATTCCGACCGGCCTTTCATCCTCATTCTTGACCACAGCCACCTAATCACGGTGGCCGCCCCTTCTGCTGCGCGTTATCATCGCCGTCATGCCCGGCGGCATCCTCTTTTACGGCGACCCCCACGGGGAGTGGCGCCCCCTGCTCAAGGCGTGCCGGGACGACCGGCCGGACGCCGTCGTCATCCTCGGTGACTGCGACCTGGACCGGCCGCTCAGCCAGGAGGTCGCCCCCATCGTCGAGGCGGGCATCCCCATCCGCTGGATCTATGGGAACCACGACATCGACCGGCCGGAGTGGCACGACAACCTCTGGGGTGACCGGCCGGGCTGGAACCTGCATGCCACCTGGGCGGTCCTCGGCGGCCGGGTCGTGGTCGGCCTGGGTGGGGTTTTCAGTGAGAAGGTCTGGTACCCCCGCTTCGAGGCCGCCGAACCGATCCACGCCACCAGGCGGTCCCTGTTGAAGGCGACCCCGGCGGTCGAGCGATGGCGGGGCGGACTGCCGCTCCGTGCCCGGGATGCCATCTTCCCCGAGGACATCGAGCGGCTCCGGCAGTTCCGGGCCGACATCCTGGTGACCCACGAGGCTCCCTCAGCCCATCGGCACGGCTTCCTCGGGATCGACGAGGCGGCCAAGGCATGCCGGGCAAGCCTCGTCATCCATGGGCATCACCACGAGAATTGCGAAGGGGAAATCCCCGGGACCGGCATCGGGGTGCGCGGATTGGGCAGGGCTACGGTCTTCCTGCTGCGATAAGGGAAGCGACCCGTTAGCCTCGGCTTGCCCGGGCACCATGCCGGTCTTGGTCGGCCGTCACGCAGGTGACTTGGGGGGGGCATTGCGGCGCTATGGGTCGTGCGCAGCCCGGCATCGATGTGGAGCCAGATGTGCTGCTCCTGTCCACGCAGATCACATTCGAGGCGATGGCGATGCTTCGTCGGCCTCGGGGTTCGCGGTCGCTGTGCCGTCCCGCGACACGTCGGCCTGTCGATCAACCCCGGGTTCATGCGCGAGCGCGGTAGCGGCGAGCCTGTATTTCGACAGGCCAGCCAAGTGCGCTCGCGTGCAGGCGCGTCGCAAGGTCATGTAGAGGGCGGGATCGGTCAGGGCGAGATCGGGATCGGGGCCGCCTCGTACCATGTTCAGGAATTCCTGAAGTCGCCGATACTCCCGGCCCTTCAGCAACTGACCGACGACGGGTTCGCCCTGCGCATACCGCTTCATGTCCTCAACCAGGGCTACCCACCGCTCGCGCGACGCGCGTTGCGGGGCCTGCAAGGGTCCGAGGCCGTTCTCGAGCGCACGGGCGGCCAGCAGGACGGGCATTGGGACTGCACTCTCGCCGCTCTCGTAGTAGCCCAGCATCCGGCGGCTCACGCCCAGGTCCCGGGCCGCCTCCTCCAGCGTCCTTCCCGTCCTCCGCCGCCATGCCCTGAGCAAAGCGCCTTCGAGACTCGCCACCGCCACCTCCCGTCAAGCCGTCGGGTCCTTGAATGTCAGATAGGCCCTACCCCATTATTGTGCAATGGTTGCCCATAATGTCGGGAGGCTGGGGTGCTCGATCGAGACGGGGTGATGGGGGTGCTGGAGCGGATTGACGCGAACCTGGACGATGAGGTGCGGCTGTGCCTGATCGGGAGCGGAGCGACGATCCTGCTCGGCCAGCCCGCACGCGGCACGGAGGATCTCGATGCCTGGGCGCGGGCGAGCCGTTTCCGCGAGGAGGCGCTCCGCCGCGCCGTCAGGAGCGCGGGTCTGGACTACGACCCCCGCGGGGAGTTCCCGAACACGCCGTATTTCCAGATCGTGCATCCAGGCATCGTGCAGGTCCCGGGCTACGACCCAGATACGGGAAGGTGGATGGGACAGGACGAGGAGGTGGTATGGCGGGGCGAACGGCTCGTGGTCACGGTACCCCCGCCTGAGGTTATCGTCGCGTCGAAGCTCGTCCGTGGCGACGACCGCGACCTGGAGGACTGCCTGTGGCTGATGGCGGCCAGAGGCGTGGACGCGGTGGCGGTCGCGCGGGCCGTCCGTGGCCTGCCCCGCCCGGCCAGGGACAAGGCGGAGGACAACCTCGACATCCTCAATCTGCTCAAGGGTCCTTGACCCAGGGAGCGCTCCGCGGAAGCGAGCGGCGCAGCCAAGGCCGACATCAGTGGGTCGACGGTTTCCTCGGCATCGACGAGGCGGCCAAGCCTTGCGGGACGAAGCTCGTCATCCACGGACATCACCACGAGGATTATTTGGGGGAAATCCTCGGGACCGGCATTCGGGTGCGCGGGTTGGGGCGATCCAGTGTTCTCAGGCTGACATGACGCGCCTGTCTTCACCGATAAAGTACAGCAGCTGACGCAGCGGTCTGGATCTCCAATCATTGTCTACAGACACTCATCTTCGGAGATGAATATGTGGACCGCGCCCAAGTCCGTTTGTTCCTTTATCGTGGCGACGGCTGCGTGTCTTACGGTCAGCAGTATGGCGTCTGCGTCTGGCCAGCCAGTCACTGGTCCGACAGCGCAGGAGAGGACTAGCACGCCTGGATTCCTACCTTTTCGAGAGCAAGCAAATCGAATAGCCGCGCTGACTGGATGTGACCGGATACCGCCGCATATGGGCGGCTTCCGTCCAGCAAAGGACGGCGAAAACCCATTTTTCCGCTGCATCATCGGTGAAGAAGGCACAGCGAAGCTCTGGGTCCAGTCTTCTGATCGGGCAGAGACTGGGGTTTCTTATGTAAGACTCAGCTGGAATGAGTGGACGTCGCGCGGAACTCCTGACCGTCGCGAAGGAGAGCTAATCTTGTATGGCGGTCTCGAAGCCTTGGGACTTCAGGCCATTCGCAACGAGGTGGCGACTGCATTCTACGCGCCAGCACCGGGAACGATGCGAAGCCTGCCGCCAGTCGAGATTCAGTACGGTTCGTTCAGGCTGGTGATTCGAGTTGATGAAGGGACTGGCCTTATCGCTCGGACAGTCAGGATCGTGCGCAACGGATAAGTTTGCCGTATTGAGATCCGCCTTTTTCTCTTCTGACAACTATTTGCTGGGGACCACGGCATTCGTCTTTCCGTCTCTCACCCACGGAACTCCACAGTTCGAAGGGGTTGAACCGACCTACTGGGTCCAGTGCGGCACGATGCAGTCGTTCCGACCTCTCCTGTGCTACAGAAATGTTGACAGCAACGAATCGGGAGAGGCCGGAGACACGTGCTGGAGGACCAACTCCTCGCTGAGTTCGCGGAGTCGCTGAGAGGGCAGGCTGCTGACGCCCTGGGCGAGGAAGAGCAGGAACTCCCACTCGCCCCGCACGCCGCCCTGGCGAAGGTGATGCTCGGCTACCTGGAGGAAGCGGGCGCCATCTCGGACGAGTTCGAGCTGGCCCCCCACGAGGACACCGGGATCAAGCGGCCCTGCCGCTGCATCGGCTTGGCCCTGGGTGAGGACTCCACCAGGCTGGAACTCTTCACCGCGCATGCTTTGGCCGAAGGGGAAGGCGCCGTCCTGCCCGGCCGCGAGGTCGCGCGCCTGTCGGGCTGGGCCGCCAGGTTCTTCGAATACGCCGCCAAGGGCGACCATGCCCGCTTCGCCGGGAATCCAGCGGCTGCGGAGGCGGCACGCCTCATCCAGGACGCGCTGCCCAGGATCGAGGATGTCCGCATCCACGTGCTGACGGATGCCCGGGTCCGGGACAGGTCGGTGGCGGACATCACGGTCGTGGGCCGGGAAGTCCAGACCGAGGTCTGGGATGTCGAGCGCCTCTACCGAGCCTCCGGCGAGGAGGTCACCCGCGAGCGGATCGAGATCGACTTCGCCGCCCTGATGGGACGCCCCATCGCCTGCCTCGAGATGAAGCCCCGGCCCGCCGAGTACGAGACCTACATGGTCATCCTGCCCGGCGACCTCGTCTACCAGCTCTACGAACGCTTCGGCGCCCTGCTGTTCGAGTTCAACGTCCGCAGCTTCCTTCAGGCGAAGGGCGGCGTGAACAAGGGCATCCGGAAGACCATCGAGGACGAACCCGGCCGCTTCCTGGCCTACAACAACGGGCTGACGGCGACCGCCGACGAGATCGAGGTCGGCATGTGGTCAGGCGAGACGGTCATCAAGCGCATCCGCGGCCTTCAGATCGTCAACGGTGCCCAGACCACCGCATCCATTCACCGCGCCAAAAAGGTGGACAAGCTGCCGGTCGACAAGGTCACGGTGGCGATGAAGCTGACCCTGGTCCCGGCGGACAAGCTGAAGGAATTCGTCCCTCTCATCGCGCAGTACGCCAACACCCAGAACCCCATCCAGATTGCCGACCTCGCGGCCAGCGAGGAGTTCCACCAGGACTTCGAGGACCTGTCCGAGTCCACCTGGTGTCCCGGCGAGGAGACCAGGTGGTTCTACGAGCGGGCGCGCGGGTCCTACCAGGTCGCCCGCATCCGCTACGGCAGCACCCCAGCGAAGCGGCGGGAGTTCGACAGGGAGCATCCGAAGTCGAAGCACTTCGGCAAGGCCGACATCGCCAAATACCTGATGACGTGGTGGGGCGACCCAGCGACGGTCAGCCGCGGCGCCCAGAAGAACCACAAGGCGTTCATGACCAGCCTGAAGGCGAGGATGGGCGAAGGCTGGCGGCCCGATCGCACCTTCTTCGAGCACACCATCGCCAAGGCCATCGTGTTCAAGACCGCCCAGGCGGTCGTGAAGAAGGCGAAGCTCCAGTCGTACGGGGCAAACGTGGTCACCTACATGGTCGCCAAACTCGCCGCGGACTGGGGCACCCGCATCGACCTCGACGCGATCTGGGATGAGCAGGACGTCTCGCCCGAACTGAAGGCGATGTTCGCGGACTGGGCGCCCCGCATCCACGCCGCCATCGTGGAGACCGCAGGCAAGCGGAACGTCACCGAGTGGTGCAAGAAGGACGCCTGCTGGGAAGCCATCCGCGCCCTCGACCTGCCGTCTCCGGACCCATTGCCTCCGGAGCTGGGGGACGACGCTTCCCCCGAAGACCCGGCAGACGAACCCGGCGCGCACCAGCCGCAGGACCCGGTCATCGCCTGCATGGCGCTGGACGGAGCGGCGTGGGCGAAGGTCATGGCCTGGGTGGCGGCCAATCCCGGCATCGAGGAGTTCGATCGCAAGGTCGCCCACACCGTGGCGGGCTACGCCATGGACGGCTGGCACAAGGAGCCGTCGCTGAAGCAGGCGGTCCGGGGCGTCCGGGTCATCGAGGCTGCGCGGAAAGCCGGGGTGCTGGACGCCGAGGCAGCGTAGGCAGTCGTCATTCAGGTCTGGCAAGCCAGCTGTGATCGACGGCGCGCCGGGTTACCCTGACGGCGGCGGCCCCGAGCGGGTGAACCACCATGCAGGACGCGCCATCTGCGGAATGGGAAATATCCCAGACGCTGGACCAGGGAGCCTTCTGTCATGGACCGTCATCAGGGACCAGGAGCGACAGGGACATCCCGGCGCTCGCTGAGGCGACTGTTCCACCGTGCACTCGCGTTCGCGGCCGTATGGGCCATCATGCTGGTCCTGATCACGGGACCGGACTTCCACTTCGTCGAGGAACACCTCTCCTCGTTCCTGCCGCACTTCATTGCCGCCACGCTGGTCTTCGCCGTGCATGTGGTGGGGCTGCTGGCCTGCGCAGGGTTCGCCTTTCAGGCGCTCGAAAGCGCCTACCGGAGGCTACTGGGAATCGACGCGGTGTTCGGGAAGCCAGTTGATTGGCGCGCCGGGTTTGGACTGCGTCCGGCAAGCCTGCGGACACTATAGCTCCCGGCAGGAGACGGCGGCATACGCCAGCCCAAGCCAGGCGAAGACATACAGGCCGAACCCTGCCTGCATCCAAAGCGTCCACTCGCCGGTGCCCTTCCAGATCAGCAGGCCCGCAACAGCAAGTACCGCAGCCCAGAAACGCGCTGACCTGCAACCCATCGTGGGTTTCCCCTCCGCTGCTTCAGAACTCCGGCTTCAGGCCGCCCCGCGCCCTGCGCCCCGGCTTCTTCTTCGCCTGAGCGCCCGCGCTGCTCCCCGCAGGCTTCGGACCTGAGGCTCCGGCGTTCCCCGCCGAAGCGCCGGGCCGCTCGCCGCCCAGGTTTCGAGCGACGCTCTCCGCGTTCGCCTTGCGACGCGCATCCGGCTTCCACCGCCCCGCCTCGGCGATGAAGTCCTCGTCGCCGATCGCCTCGCTGACGAGATCCTCGTCGAACTTCACCTTCACCAGCAGCGGGAAGCGGACAGCCTGGCCGGACACGATGCCCTGGCCGGGGCCGAAGGTCTGGAGAATGTTGGCATCCTGCTCCGACAGGTTCTCCATCACGGACCGGACGAACCGCTTGTCATTCGGGTTCACCAGCCGCAGCACAAGGAAGCTGTTGCACTGGGCCAGGGTGGTCTCGTCGAGCCGGGATGGCCGCTGCGAGATCAGGACCAGCCCCGTGCCGAACTTCCGGCCCTCCGTGATCACCTTCCTGATGGTCGGCAGCGACGGCGTCTCGTCAGTGCCCTCCGACCTGCTCGGGATGAAGTTGTGGGCCTCCTCGATGACCGCCTGGAACGGGGGGATGACCCCCGACAGCGTCGAGCGATGCGCGAACAATGCCTCCAGCACCATGCTGACAATGGCCGACTGGTTCAGGTGGTCGTAGCCCGCGAGGTAGAAGATGGAGACCAAGCCGGGTGACACGATGTCGTCCGGCGCATCCCAAGGATCCGGCATCTCCTTGAAGTCGTAGCCCTTGAAGCGGTCCTGCTTCCGAAGGCGCTCGTTGTTCCCCTTCATCTGCTGAAGGTTCGCCAGGACGAATTCCAGGGACCGCTTCGCAGCCTGGATGGTGGGCAGCCGGATGGACTCCAGCTCCTCATCCATGTGCTGCTCCTTCTTCCGCTTCTTCGCGGCGATGGCGTCAGCGTGGTCCACCATGCGCTGGATGAAGGCTGCGGCCTCCTCGCCATCCGTCGCCTTGGTGTTTGTCAGCAGGTAGAGGAACAACTGCTGCTGGGCGTCCGTCAGCCGCTTGCCCATCTTCTGGATGAGCTCGGTCACCGCCCCCACGTTGCCGTCCCGCACGCGGAGCATCGGATACCAGGTGCGAATGCGGGACTTCGGGAAGAGCTTCTGCTTCTCGGCCAGCCCGAGGTAGTCGCCGTGGGGATCGAAGATGACCAGCGGGTAGCCCAGTTCGATGAGCTCCCTGATGATGCGGCGCGCCGCCACCGTCTTGCCGCCACCCGTCATGGCCAGGATGGCCAGATGCCGGGAAACCACCTGCTTCGCGCCCATCGACACCTCGACGTCGCCGCGGGCGATCAGGGTGCCGATGTGCAGCTTCGCCGGAGGCGGCTTCTTCGTCTCGTCGTCGCCCGTCAGCAGGCGCCGCACATCGTCGGCACCCGGGTAGAAGACCTCGGCCGATGGCTTCACCGGGTAGGTCAGCGGCGTGAGTTGTGCAGCCCCCGGGTCCGGCCCGAAGGTGGTCCCGAGGATCAGCACCTCGGCCTCCAGATGGTCCCTGCTGCCCGACAGGACGGTGTCCAGGAACCTGACGTTCTGGTCCGCCAGTTCCTGAGCGGCTTCCGCGGGGAAGAACGGGTTGGTCCGCGAGATGTCGACGATGCGACCCCAGACCGTGGCCAGTCGCTTGGTGCCATCAGTCGCCGCTGGCACCTCGACCTGCGTGGCGACGATGTCGCCGAGCTTCCCCTGCAGGCTGCGCAGGATGAAACTGTAGCCCGAGGTGGAGGCGTCCCCGACGACCGTGCCGATGCGCGTCCAGCTGGTCGGGACGCCGCCAGCCTCCTTGGTCTTGCTCGACTTCCCGGCCGTGCTTCCGTCCATGTCCTCCCCCGTCAGGCCGTCGGACGGAACAGCCAGTCCCGTCCCTTCGCCGCTAGAACCCGCTTGGCGAAGGCGATGGTCGCCGGGTCGCCGCTCTCGAGCGCCTTCTTCAGCAGCACCACCTGGTGCTGCCCCTTGATGCCGCGCGTCATCCAGGCGGGCACCTTCGCGAACTTGTCCACGATATCGAGGCCGACCGGGAAGCCGTAGCTCGGCAGCAGGCGGCTGGTGTGCAGGATGAGGTCGAGCACCGCATCGAAGTCGGAGAGGTTGTCGAACGCCTCGACGCGGAAGGGCATCACCAGCGCGGAAGGCTTCAGATAGGTCGTCAGCGCGTCGGGGTATTCCCGGATCCAGCGCTTCCATTCCTCGGGCCACTTGCTCTCCGGCCCCTGCCGCATGACCGGGATGGGCGTCACGTACTCACCCTCGGCAAGCACGACATCGAGCAGGGTCGCGTCATTCAGGCCGTAGGTGATGACCTCGTCCTCGACCTTCTTCGCCTCGTCCTTCTTCAGCACGCCGTCCCGCTGGAGCTTGTCGAGCAACCTGCGCAGGACAACCGGATCGCGCCCGATCGAACGCTCGACTGCACCCACCACCGGGGTGCCTGTCTCACGCAGTGCCTTCAGCAGGTCGAGGTAGACCGACACGAAGTTCCGCGCCGTGTCGTCACCCTCCCAGGCATCATCGCCGAGGAACTTCCGACAGGCGGCCAACCCGAAAGGCGGGAAGCCCTCCAACCCATACGGGGCAACCGGGTTGATGAGAGGGCCGTGCATGACGATGGCGTCCGGCCTGTCGGCGCCGGTCTGCCGGGCAAGACGAAGGGCAGCGGCCGTCTCACTGGTCATGCGGGCGGCGTCCCGCAGCTTGGCGATATCCTGGAAGTCGTCGTCGAACAGGATGCCGTCGTCGCTGAAGAGGTCGTCCACCAGCGCCAGTTCGATGTTGAACCGCTCGCGCGCCTCGGTCTCATCCCCGGGGCGAACCACATAGGAGCCGACCCGGATCCCGATCGGCGCGGCCGAGGGGAGCTCGATGTTCGCCACGCCGCCGTCGATGAAGGCGTAGGAGTTGCCCTTCAGGCTCGGCCAGTAGGAGGTCGGCCGGTAGGCCAGCGACCGCACCAGGCCGTTGTTCACCAGCAGGTCGCGGATGGTGGCCGCGATGCGGGACAGGCGGTCAACGAAGTGAGCCTGGGCCTGTTCGGACTCCTTGCGGGCGACGTAAAGCATGTTGGCCAGAAACTCGCCCTGGCTGATCCGCGCCTCGATGCGCCTGCGTATGTCGTCCTGGCCCGACAGAGGTGGCTCCCGAATCCTTGTTCGGGCCAGGATAAGTCTCTGGGGGTTCAGTGCAACGAAAGAACGGTGTCCCCGATCGACAAGCGTCTCCCGCCCCTTCGGCAGAACCCGGAGCGCGGCGGCACAAGGGGGATTTCATGTCCCCGGAGACGCGGAGCGCAGTGATGTCCCGCATCCGGGGCAAGGACACCGGCCCGGAGCGGGCGGTCGCCGATGCCCTGCGTGGCCGGGGCTGGGAGTTCGAGACGCATGCCCGCGATCTTCCGGGGAGGCCGGACATCCTGTTCCGGGAAGCTCAGGTCGCCGTCTTCGTGGATGGGGACTTCTGGCACGGATGGCGGTTCCCCGTTTGGAAGGACAAGCTGTCCGAGAAGTGGGAGGCCAAGATCGAGGCCACCCGGCGGCGCGACGCCAGGAACTTCCGCAAGCTGCGGCGCGCCGGATGGCGGGTGGTCCGGATCTGGGAACACCAGGTCGAGCGCGACCTGCATGCCTGCATCGCTCGCATCGAGGAAATCCTGCCCCGGAAGTCCCGGCGCCGGACAAAGAATGTCGGAGCGACAAAGCAGCCTGGCCAGGGAGTCAGGGTCCGCTAGTCTGTCGCGGTGCCGATTCGAGTCCTTGACCTGTTTTGCGGTGGCGGTGGGAGCAGCTGGGGCGCGAAGGCCGCCGGGTGCGAGATCGCCTGTGGCGTGGATGCCTGGGACCGTGCCGTGGAAGCCTACGGCAGGAACTTCGGCGACCGACGGGCGCGCCATCTCCTGATGACCCCGCGAAGCCGACCTGCGGACCTCGGGTCCATCGGGCGGATCGACCTCCTGCTCGGCTCGCCGGAATGCACCCATCACACCTGTGCCCGCGGCAGCCGTCCCAGGGACGAGCGGAGCAAGGAGACCGCGTTCTACGTCACCAACTTCGCGCGTCGGCTGAATCCCCGGCCGCGATGGGTCGTCCTCGAGAACGTGGTCCAGATGCGGGGATGGCACGGCTATGACCCGCTGCTGGCCGCCCTGAAGCGCCTGGAATACCAGACCGAGGTCTACACCCTGGACGCCTCGTGGTTCGGCGTGCCGCAGACGCGGCGCCGCGTCTTCATCGTCGGCGACCGGGAGGCCAAGCCACCGCCGCAGTCAGTCCTGCCGATGGTCGCCGGTCCCGCCCGCACCGCCAGCGAGGTCATCGACTGGACGGGCAGGTATGCCTCGACCCCGCTGTTCAGGGCGGGACGCGCCAAGGCGACCATCGAGCGCTTCGAGCGGGGCAACTCGGAAATGGGTCCGGGGAAGCCCTTCCTGCTGGTCTACTACGGGTCGGACGGAGGCGGGGGCTGGCAGCGGGTGGACAGGCCGCTCAGGACCGTGACGACCATCGACCGATTCGCCCTGGTCACCTGGCAGGACGGCGAGCCGATGATGCGGATGCTGCAGCCGGACGAGCTCGCCAAGGCCATGGGCTTCGACGACGGGTATTCCCTGGACGGCATCGGTCAGCGACGGGACAGGATCCGGCTTCTCGGGAATGGGGTCTGCCCGCCCGTGATGACCGCGATCATCCAGACCCTGACGGCTCGGAAGTCGGCTGCGGCGCGAAGCAGCGAGCGTCTGATGCCGATCGCCGCCGAGTAGTCGTCGCGCCCGATTCCCTAGCCGTCAGCTTCCTGGCGTCGGCGCAGGATCGCCTCCACGCATGCCTCGGTGGCCTTCTCGAAGGTGCTGGTCGGCGTCCCGAGCACGCGAACCTCCATCAGCCGCGGCGTCATGCCCACGTAGGGATTGCCCTGCATCACCGCGAGCCAGCCAGCCAATCCCTGGCGGACCAGCGCGGCTTCCGCGTCGAGGATTTCCTGCTCGCTGGGGTCGGACGCGCGGCCGAGCGTGACGAACCGCCCGTCCTCGGACAGGACGATCCATCGGCGCTCGCTGCTACGGTCCTGCCCGGAGGTCATGCTGGGAGGTTGGCCCTATTGGACTGGAACGGAAAGCCCGACTGGGCTTGCCCCGAATGGCTGCTCCTGCAAGCTCTACTGCCCTAGCCGGTCGGCCGTCGCCAACTCGGTCGCCGAGCGCCTGAGCAGGAGACCAGAATGGCTGTCCGCTACCAGTATGGCGACAAGGTATGGTGGGTTGCCCGAGCGACCTGCGGATACGTGACCCGCGCATTCGAATCGGAAAAGGACGCCAACGACGCACTCCAGATGCCGGAGGACTCGATCTACCAGCAGGTCCCTGTCGACCCGAGCTTGCTGGCGTCCTTCGTGCGACATCCAGCGATACCAAGCGGGTGGCGCGTGCTCTGCCCCACTCGGACGCAGTTACCCGCGTTGTTCATCTTTGAGACCGACACGCGGGTGCTGGGCGACGAAGCATTCAGCCGTGACAGCGATGCCATCGCCCGCGTTGGGCAGCTATGCGGCCCGGTAGCCCGGAGATAGCCGATGCTCAAGACCTAGGGCACGCGCGCTCCGAAGGCAGCCCGTCACAAAGGGATCATCCCGCTGAAGCAGGGATCCGACGCCGTGAACCCTCTCGTGATCCAGGCCGCGTCGCAGCACCTGCTCGAAGCGGTCGAACCTCTGCCGCGCCGATGGGTCGTTGCTGGCCGCGACGAGGTCACCACCAATTCGGATGAGGTACCCGAGCAGGTCCATGTCCCCGATCCGATCAGCGATTTCTATGCACTCGAAGAGAGTTGCCAGCTCTTTCCGTGGGGCAGCCGCTGCGTCGTCCATTGATCGCACTCCATCGGCGCGCCACTGGCCGAGATGGCGGCGACGCGCCGGTCGATCATCGCCGCCGCCGACGCAAGACACCGCCCGACGCCGCAGTTCGGTGTTCCAACAGCGCCACACGTGCCTGATGCATCAGTGTTGACAACGCGGAAGCAAGGAAAGCGCGGTCCCGCTTCACTTCGAGCTTGTACAACACCCCCCGGATATGAGAGATAGCTCCGCTCCCGAAAGGGACTTCAGGAGACCTCAGTCATGGACCGCCTGCTCTGCATATAGCCCGCGCCTGCCATCCAGCGCGTCGCACCCCGGAGCCGTCCATGCGTCCCCTTCCTCGTCTCTCCCTGAACATACGCTGATCGCGTAGGCGGCCCTGGCCGCGTCGGTTTCCCGCGTGCGCTCCGGCGCCCGCTGGCCCGTTCGCGCACGCCCGTGCCGCTTCTCCGCATTCCACGCCTGTCGCCTGCGGTCCTGCCCGGACCGGGGACCGGCAGCGCGTGTCCAGCTTCAGCCCATGCGTTGGGAGACGCGACATGCCCATCACCACCAAGACCAAGGCCCCGGACGCGGCCACCCTGAAGACCATGGCCAGCCGCGCGATGACCGACGGCATCCGGATCCTGCCCCTCGAAGACCACTTCGGGTTCGGCAAGGCCGAAAGCGAGGCCGTTCGGGACGCCCGCCATCTCGGCACCATCACCTACGAGGAAATCGAGGCCACCGACCCGCCGCCGATCAGCCTGCATCCGGCTCACTGGCCGGGCCGGAACGCTACCTACACCCTGCTCGACGAGGATCGCATCAGCCTGATCTGGCTGCACCTGGACAAGGCCGGGAGCCGGATGCGGGTCTCGACCTTCGCCAACATGGCGACCGGCAGCCCGATGCTCGTGCTGCCGATGACCCTGCACGCGAACGGCGATTTCCTGCCGATCATGACGGTGTTCGTGCCCGGCCAGTCGGCCCTCGAGATGGTCGAGAACATCGCCCGGTGCGGCCTCCACGGCGGAAGCCTGATGCTCGCCCGCTACCGGGCGACCCTGGGCGTGCGTCCCTGACCTGCTGCGGCTGGCCGTGGCGACGCGGCCAGCCGCCCCTGCCCGACAACCCATCCTTCGAAGGAATTCCCCATGTTCGGCTTCGGTGAAGGCCCCATCGGCCCCGACGAGAAGTTCCTGACCGGCCTCGAGATCGCGGTCCGCAAGCGCAGGGCGTTCTACCTGCCCGGCGTCAGGACCGCAGGACCGGATGCATCGGTGTTCCGCGACATCCGGAACGCGCATCGCACGGCTCCGGTCACCCTGCAGGAACTGAAGATGCTCGACATGCGCGCGACGTGGCATCCCCGCATCGACGTGCTGACCCTGCCGCTTCCGGCCCGGAACATCCTCTTCGAGTTCGAGATGGTGGAGCCGACGACGGTCGACAGGCGCGTGGTCTGGGTCAGCCCGACGGTTGGGCAGGGATCCGAGGCCCAGATCCAGATGGCCACCTTCCTGCGCATGAAGGACCGCCGTTGGGTGCTGACCATGCCCTTCGCGGTCCGCTTCCTGGACGAGCCGCTCATGACGCTGCAGACCTTGGCTAGCGCGACCACCAGCATCGAGCTGGACTCCTTCGCGGAAGAGATCCTGCTGGCGATCGGCGGCCTGCGCGTCCTGGCAGCCCGCGAGGAAAGTCGGACGGCCACGCGCCACTGACCGGCGCCAGCCATCCAAGACCACGCCGCCGGGCGCGTCCCGGCGGCGTCCAGAAACGCGCGAATTCGAGGGCATCGATGACCCAGGAACGCACGAACTCGCCCCTGGCACGCGCCCTCCGTGCGGCGCGCCGCGAAGCCCGTCTTTCCCAGGGCGCCCTGGCTGCCGCGGCCGGGTGCGGCGCGCGGACGGTCTGGCAGGCCGAGCAGGGCCAGGGACACCTCGCCAGCTACCAGCGGCTGGCCGAGGCGCTGGAGATGGAGATCACCGGGCGGTCCCTGCCGCCGGGAGACCACCTCGGCACCAGGCTCCGCGCGCTTCGTCTGCGGAAGCGGGTGACCCTGACCCGGGCCGCCGAGGTGTCCGGCATCAGCGTCGGGACGCTGGCGGCCATCGAGCGCGGCGAGCAGGGACACCTCGCCTCGGTCGAGCGGCTCGCCGATGCCTTGGGAGCCGCTCTGACCTTGGTCCCCCGGGGGCAGGCGCTGGCCTTCTTCACCGCCGCGGGGAACTCGTCGGCGCACGATGCCTGGACCACCCCGACCGATCTGCTGGACCGACTCTACGCGGTTCTGGGTGGCCCGTTCTCGCTGGACCCGTGTTCGCCGGGCGCGGTGCTGTCGCCGGTCCGGGCGGGGCGCCACTACACGCGCGAGGACGACGGCTTGGCGCAGGACTGGCACGGCGCAGTGTTCATGAACCCGCCCTATTCCAGGGAGCTCGGGCGCTGGACGGCCAAGGCGCGCACGGAGGTCGAGGCAGGCCGGGCCTCGCTGGTGATCGGCCTGATCCCGGCGAGGACGGACACCAGGTGGTGGCACCAGGACATCGCCGGGCACGCCCATGCCTGGATACTGCGTGGCCGGGTCCGGTTCGGGGGCGCCAGCACGGCGGCGCCGTTCCCGAGCGCCCTGGTGCTGTGGGGTGGTGACCCCGATGTCGCGGCTGCCGTCTGCCGGGCATTCCCGGACGCTTGGCACACGGTAGCCGGTCGGTCTCCCGGCACGGACGCTGCCGCCCATCAGGCGGCAGCGTGAACCTCAGGCCGCCACGAAGGAGACCTGCGCCCAGTTCAGGTGGTCCGGCGCGTTGGCCAGAGTGACCATCAACTCGGGCGCTGCCACCCCGCTGCCGTCGGCGTCCACCAGGATGCGCCCGGTCACCGGGTCGTAGATGGCGGTCGCTGCGCCGGAGGTCGGCGCGTAGCGCTCCTCGAACGGGATTGCCGGGTTGTCGGCCAACGCCACCTTCTGCGTGGGCACCGGCATCCCGGTCACCAGGGCGATGATCAGCGCGTCACTGGTCGAGAAATCGGTGACCGTGTCGGTGCCGCCTTCCGTCGAGACGTAGTAGGCATCCTTCCCGGCACCCCCGGTCAGGGTGTCGGCTCCCTGGCCACCTGTCAGGGTATCGTCGCCGGAACCCCCGCTCAGGATGTCATTGCCCGTGTCGCCACGGAGGCGATCCGCGTCATCGCCGCCTTCCAGAGTATCGGCACCAGCACCCCCGAGCAGGGTGTCCCGACCGGCGTCGCCGCGAAGCCGGTCATCGCCGTCGTTGCCCTCCAGGGAGTCTTCACCTGCACCGCCGATGACCGAGTCTGCATCGGCACCGCCACGAGCGATGTCGTTGCCGTCACTGCCAGTGAGGCGATCCACTCCCGCACTTCCGTCCAACGTGTCGGCACCCGAACCTCCGTCCAGGACGTCGCGACCCGCACCGCCAACGAGGCGATCTCCATCAGACCCGCCGAGCAGGCTGTCATCCCCGGCATCGCCGATCAGGGAATCCGCGCCCGCCCCGCCGTAGATGGTGTCATTGCCCGAACCGCCATATGCGGTGTCGTTCCCGCCGGGGTTCGACACCGTGTCATCGGCTTGGATGTCGGCGAAGATCACGTCTGCCCCATCGCCGCCGGACAGGACATCCGCAAAGCCGCCGCTCCTGTAGGTGAACGCATACAGGTCACCGACGATCGTGTCGTTGCCATCTCCACCGGCCAGCGTATCGCCCCCGCCATTGCCGGTAAGCCGGTCGTCACCGGCGCCGCCGGATGCGTAGGCTCCGGAGATGGAGTCCCCAACGGCGAGCGTGTCGTTGCCGACGTTCCCGTATGCCCTGCCGCGGATCAGGGTGATCACGTCGTTGCCGAGATCGCCGGTGATCAGTCCGCCCGCCGCTCCGCCGTACTCGATGGTGTCGTTCCCATCCCCGCCGGAGATGGTTCCCTCGTTCCCGAGGTTGCCCGCCTGCGTTCCGTAGCCGTAGACGGAGTCATTGCCGTCACCGAGCCAGATCAACAGTTTGCTGCTCGGTTCGAGGTACTGAGCCCAGACCGTATCGTCGCCGGTCCCTGCGTAGACCGTGTCCGCTCCCCATCCAGCGACGAGGAAATCGGCCCCCGCGCCACCATTCACCAGGTCGTCGCCGGTGAACGAGATGATCGTGTCATTACCTTCACCACCGATGATGGTGTCGTTCCCGGAGCGCCCGTACAGACTGTCGTCCCCAATGCCCCCATCCAGGGAGTCGTTGCCTCCGTCTCCCGATAGGAAATCGTTACCAGCTCCCCCGGACAGCGTGTCATCGCCCTGGACGCTGTCCTCGATGCCGGGCCGCCCCGGCAGAGACCAGGCATCCGAACCGACTTGAACGGTATCCTCGTCCCCAGCGATAGCGTCGTCGCCTTCTCCTCCGTCAATGACATCGTCGTCGAGCCACCCGAAGAGGTAATCGGCGCCCTCCGCGCCCAGGAGGACGTCGTTCCCATCACCGCCGTCGACCGTATCGTCGCCTTGCCCGCCATCCAAGGCGTCATTGCCACCGGCACCGTTCAGGGAATCCGCCCCGGTGTTGCCGACGATGCGGTTGTCCTGGGCGTTGCCGTTGATGGTCTGGCCCGAAGTCAGCATGGCCTCGGCGCGCTCCAGGTGGTTGAACATGGTCCAAGAGGCGACGGCGATTCGGGCGACGTCGTAGCCCTCGCCGGAGTTCTCGGTGACCACGTCGGCCGTGTCGTCGATCAGGTAGAGGTCGTCACCGGCTCCCCCGAGCAGGGTATCGGCGCCCGTGCCACCGTCGAGCGTGTCTTTGCCGTCGCTGCCAGCAAGCCGGTCTGCGTCGGCTCCGCCGTCCAAGCTGTCGTCACCGGCATCCCCCCACAGGGAGTCGGCACCCTCGTCGCCCCAAGCGAAGTCGTTGCCCTGTCCTCCGCGGATGCTGTCGCCGTCCGCGCCGCCGCGGAGGACGTCCTGATCCAGACCGCCATCTAGGACATCTGCGCCCTGGTCTCCCTGAAGGGTGTCGTTGCCTGCCTCACCGTAGAGGGTATCGGCCCCGTCATACCCGATGACGACGTCTCGGCCTCCGCCTGCCTTCGCGACATCTATCCCGGTTCCGCCGAAGATGTAGTCGCTCAGGGCGTAGGAAATCACGGTGTCGTCGCCGTTCTCGCCCGCCAGCACCTGGTCGATCGGAACGCGGCGTCCTAGCTGTAGGAAGTCCTCGCCTCCGTCCCAGCCGAAGTTGTTCGTTCCTCGGACTGTCGCGCCATGGATGGTGTCGTTCCCGTCACCACCCCAACCGCTTCCGTGCGTGGCCAGCATGATGAAATCGTTGCCGCCGAAGCCGCGACCGTTGAATCCGTCCACTACAACCCGGACTGTGTCGTCGCCCGCACCAGCCTCGACGCTTCGCCCGGTGAGATCCTGTCCTCGGTCCGATGTCCCTGCCAGCACCTCGATGTCGCTCTGCGCCACGTAGCGCGGGAGGTTAGTCCGAACCCAGTCGTAGTCCGCATTGACCGGGTTTTCCGTCTCGTCAATCACGTCCCCAAGGTCGTCCACAATGTATGAGTCACTTCCCAGGCCGCCCCGCATCGTATCGGCACCTGCCCCACCATCCAGGGAGTCCCGGCCATCCCCGGCGATCAGGAGATCGGCGTCGGCACCCCCAAGCAGAGTGTCGTCGCCCAAGCCCCCTATCAGGGTGTCCTTCCCAGCTTCGGCGACGAGTGAGTCGTCTCCGGCATCGCCGATGATATTGTCCCGGCCTGCTCCGCCGCTGACTGTGTCGTTCCCGTCGCCGCCCTGCAGCAAATCATTCAGACCATACGCACGAATCGAGTCGTTCCCGCCTGATCCGATGAGAAACTGGTCGAGGCTTCCGTCCACGGATGGATCTGTGGGATTGGGATTGTAATAGACGATCCTGATCGGCATCGCTCCGATGGTCTGGCCTCCATAGATGGTGTCATCACCGGGGCCGCCGACCGCGCTCCCGTGCGTGACCAGAGACAGCAGGTCGTCGCCAGCGCCACCCTCGGCATGTTGACCATCTCGTTCGACGCGAATCGTGTCGTCGCCAATGCCCCCGGTGATCCACCAATGGCCAACCAGTTCTTGGCCTTGCTCGGCGATACCGAACACCATCTGGACGTACCGTGGCGCAACGTAGCTGGTCGCCGTTGTGTACAACGTGTTGGCGTCGCCATCGCCTTGAAGATCCGGTTCGATGATCACGTCACCTGGGTCGTCCGCGTAGTAGGTGTCGTCGCCCAGCCCGCCCTGCATCGTGTCCGCACCCGCGCGGCCGTCGAGGATGTCCCTACTGCCCAAGCCTATCAGGACGTCCGAACCGCTACCCCCGGTCAGGGTGTCGGCCCGCTCCGTGCCTGTCAGCGTTTCCCCGTTCGGCTTCGCAGGCATCATCCGCCTCCTGTCAAAGGGTTGCGGAAAATGGCGCTCCCCGTTCGTGCGTCCTGATCAGGGTGCTCAGCGGCCCAGCCAGCTTCAAGTTCGCTGTCGGCGCCCGAGTTGTCCCGCCGGGGCTAAGGGTGACCAGGCAGCGCGAGGGATGGCAGGCTGGTTTGGGCTTGAAGCAAGCCGATCAGCGGATCCAGATCCGTCGTCTCCGCTTTCCTGCTGCGGCCTACTCGTAGTGCCGCCTGTCGGTGTTCAGGCTGAAGGACGTCACCAGCGCCTTGCGGCGCTGGATGCGCGCGAACGTCAGCTGCGCCCAGATGGGCTTGCCGGACAGGGCCAGCGTGCAGGAATGCTGGAACACGTCATGGGGAACCGAGAGGTAGACATTCAGCCTGTCCGATCTGATTTCCAGGGAGCCGACGCTCTTCATCGGCTCATCCCGCAGCCGCGCCTGCTGCCCCGGGTCCGACAAGGACTCGTCGAGATTGACGCTGAGCTCGACCGCCGAGATTCCCTTGTAGTCGAAATCCATGGCCCGCCCGACCAGCGTCAGGTCGGCGTATTGCGACCACGGCACCAGGCGCCACGGCAGGGGCTTCGTCGTGGAATAGCTGATGCCGAGGTCGAAGCCGGTGACCTCAACCGTCAGGATCACCCAGTCGTCCAGGCGCGTCTTGCGCCGAGCCGCACGTGCCATCGGGCCAATCCACGAATTCCTGGCAGACCAGAGGTCCGGCAAGGATACGGCATCCAACTGGCGCGCTGGCAAGCCGTGGCTCAGGCCGCCACGAAGGAAACCTGCGCCCAGTTCAGGTGGTCCGGCGCGTTCGCCAGCGTCACGATGAGCTCGGGCGCGGCTGCTCCGCTGCCGTCGCCATCCACCAGAATGCGGCCCGTCACCGGGTCGTAGATCGCGGTCGCCGTGGCGGAGGTAGGTGTGTAGCGCTCCTCGAAGGGGAGGGCCTGGTTGTCGGCCAGCGTAACCCGTTCGGCGGGCAGGACGCCGTCCTTGCCCAGGCCGATGACGATCCTGTCTCGGGTCCAGAAGTCGAGGATGGTGTCGGTACCGCCTCGGGCCGAGACGTTGAAGACATCCATCCCGGCGCCCCCGAACAGGGTGTCGGAACCGTCGTAGCCGCTCAGAATATCATCGCCACGGCCGCCGTTCAGGCGATCATCCCCGAGACCGCCGCGAAGCCTATCGGCGCCATCTCCGCCCTCCAGGAGGTCGTAGCCCGATCCCCCGTCCAGCGTGTCATTGCCGTCGCTTCCTGCAAGGCGGTCATCATCGGCACCACCAGTGAGACTGTCGTCACCGGCGTCCCCCCAAAGGGAGTCGGCACCCTCATCTCCCCAGAGGAAGTCGTTGCCTTGACCTCCGCGAATGCTGTCGCTGTCGGCTTCACCGCGGAGAACATCATTGTCGAGACCGCCATCCAGGAAGTCGGCACCGTCCCCACCGATAAGTGTGTCGCTGTCGGCCTCTCCGAACAGGAAATCGCGCCCACCTCCGCCATCGACGAAGTCGCGTTCGGCGCGTGCATAGAGGGTGTCCGAACCGTCTCCACCACTCAGCTGATCGCGAATTCGGTTTCCCAGGATCAAGTCGTCGCCGTCTGCCCCCATCAATCCCTGGTCCAGTTGCACGACCTTACCTGGGCTGAAGAAGTCGTAGGGCATTCCCGCCGATGATCGAGAACCGCTTGATGCTCCGATCAATGTGTCGTTGCCGTCGTTCCCAATCAGCACACCCGCTGTGGTGAGGCGCATCAGGTCGTCGCCGTCCCATCCACGCGCGCCGCCGATACCCGCATAGACTGTGATGGTGTCATTTCCGGAAGCACCTTCCACGTCCCAACCGGAAAGGCGCTGCCCCCGCGCAGACGTGCCCCATAGTTTCTCTACGTTGGGCGGAGCAGCGTAGGTGCGCAGGTCTGTGTAGATGTAGTCGATCGTGCCGTCGAAGTTTTGGATCGCGGAAGGCTCTTCGACGACGATGTCACCGGGGTTGTTGACGTAGTAGAGATCATTGCCTTGACCCCCAATCATGGTGTCGGCACCTGCACCACCGTCCAGGGTGTCGTCATCATCTCCCCCGTTCAGCGCATCCGCATCGGCACCTCCGAACAAGGTGTCCTTGCCTGTCCCCCCATCCAGAGTGTCCGCCCCGTTGCCGCCAGCGAGCCGGTCCCTGTCCGCGCCACCCATGAGGCTGTCGTCGCCGTCATCGCCCCAGACGGAGTCGTTGCCATCATCGCCGACCAGGAAGTCGTTGCCTTGTCCGCCCCGGATGCTGTCGATTTCTGGTCCGCCGAAGACGCGGTCGTCACCCAGACCGCCATGCAGCAGGTCACTGCCCGCTCCGCCTTCCAGCCAGTCGTCGCCCGCCTCACCATAGAGCCGGTCGTAGCCTCCATCGCCGTCGATGCGGTCTCCTCCGCCACCGCCATACGCGATGTCGTTGCCGTCCTCACCGAACATCCGTTCGCGCGCGGCTCCCCCTTTCATGAGATCGGAGCCCGAGCCGCCGTACATGTCCATCGGCACGCCCGGAGGTGCGGACGTGATGGCGGTCCCATCCAGCGTGTCATTGCCAGCGCCGCCGTTCAGGCTTCCTGGTGCCAGAAGCCTCAGGTAGTCGCGCCCACCGTTTCCCGACCCATAGAACCCGGTAGTGGAGATGGTGTCGTTCCCCTCTCCGCCGGACACGTTGAAGCCCTGAAGGTCTTGCCCGAGCCTCGATGTGCCTTGAAGATTGAAGATTGATTCGGGTGCCTGGTAGACCCGGATCCCAGTGACGACAGTGTTCTCCCTGACGCCAACGATGTCCTCGACACGATCACCGGCATCGTCCACGAAGTAGGTGTCGTTCCCCAGACCGCCGATCATCAGATCTGCACCGGTGCCGCCCTTCAGGGTGTCGTTGCCGTCCAACCCCTCGAGCGTGTCGTCGCCTGCCGTTCCGACCAGGGAGTCAGTGCCTGGGGAACCGACCCTCCTGACACCTACCGCAGATACGATCCCAGCCATGGCTCGACGCTCCCTGTCCCGGCAATCACGAGCGCGCCTCCGCTCAGGCTGTCGCTGTCATCCCCCGATTTCGACCCGACACCCAGAATGCTTGCTTCTCTGGCAACCGGATCAGGCAGGCATCCCTGACGGGCGTATTTGTTGACAACTGTCCGACGGGGCGCCCTGGTGATCAGTATTATTTACCGGCAATCCATGGATCAACGCCACGGACGTTCAACTCCAATGGATCGGAACAGGCAGGCCCGCAGCATTTCGTCGAACAGGGGATCAGCAGCAGGTGGTCAGGGCTACCAGCCGCCGATCAGCGGATCCCGGACGCGGACGGGGTGGTAGTGGCCGATGATCTGCTCCGGCGCGAGAGGCTTCCTGATGCAGAAACCGGCGCCCCTGTCTTCCGGGATGAACTGGCTCTCGCGCCAGTCGAGGAGGTCCTGGAACAGGATCTCCAGCGCGCCGCCGACGAACTCCAGGAACGTGGCGGGATGGATGTCGGCGAGCGGGACGTCACAGATCAGCATGGTCGGCCTGCCGCGGCCCTTCAGGACCTGCCGGTAGTCACGATGCCGGGGGAGGCTGGCCACGACGCCGGTTAGGTACTCCCCGCCGTAGAGCAGGTAGTGCCCGCAATCCTCGACCAGGGACTTCTCGTTCGCCTCGAACCAGACGCGGCCCTCGCGCACGTCCCGGCCGACCGCGGCGATCGCCCGCTCGAGATCCTCTTCGCCAAGCTCTGGGAACTCGCCTCCCAGGAAGATGCGGCGCGCCTGGTCGTTCGCGGCATCCACGTCCAGCGGCAGCAGGCCCTGCGCGTAGAAGGCGGAGACATCCGCGGTCGATGTCGCGTGGCAGGCGCGCAGGTGAGTGAACGTGTCCCGCAGCCGGTCGGCCACCTCCGCCTTGGTGTCGAGGTGGCGTCCGATCCCCCGTTTCACCGCCCGGTCCAGCCAACTGAGATCATCCCCGACGACCCACTCCGGCGGCTCGGCCAGGAACGCCTCTTTGACCGGCTCGCTCAGCATGTCGCCGCCGAGTTCCCAGAGGGTGGCCCGCCAATTCCGGACGGCCTGGTAGTCCCAGACATGGCCTGGGGCCGAACCGCGCTTGGTGCGGTCAGCCGAAAGCTCGCGGGGCTGCTGGGGGCGAATCGTCATATCGCCACACAGCATACCGGCTCGCGCGGCCTCAGGCCGCCACGAAGGACACCTGCGCCCAGTTAAGGTGATCCGGCGCGTTGGCCAGCGTCACCATGAGCTCGGGCGCGGCTGCGCCGCTGCCGTCAGCGTCCACTAGGATGCGGCCCGTCACCGGGTCGTAGATCGCGGTCGCCGCGGCCGAGCTCGGCGTGTAGCGCTCCTCGAACGGGATGGCCGGGTTGTCGGCCAGCGTCACCTTCTGCGTCGGCACCGGCATGCCGGTCACCAGCGCGATGATCAGCGCGTCGCTGGTCGAGAAGTCCGTCACGGTGTCCGTGCCGCCTTCGGTCGAGACGTAGTAGGCGTCCTTCCCGGCACCCCCGGTCAGCGTATCCGCGCCCTCGCCGCCGGTCAGGGTATCGTCCCCGGATCCCCCGCTCAGGACGTCGGCGCCCACGTCGCCACGGAGCCGATCGGCATCGTCGCCCCCCTCGAGGGTATCGGCCCCAGCGCCCCCGAGCAGGGTGTCCCGACCCGCGTCGCCGCGGAGACGGTCATCGCCGTCGTTGCCTTCCAGGGAGTCGTCACCGGCGCCGCCGATGACCGCATCGGCACCCGCGCCACCACGTGCGGTGTCGTTCCCTGCGCCGCCATCCAGGCGGTCATTCCCCAGCCCACCGTCGAGGACGTCATTGCCGTTCGCGCCGTTCAGGGAATCCGCCCCGGTGTTGCCGACGATCCTGTTGTCCTGGGCGCTGCCGTTGATGGTCTGGCCCGCCGTCAGCATCGCCTCGGCACGCTCGAGGTGGTTGAACATGGTCCAGGAGGCGACGGAGATCCGGGCGACGTCGTAGCCCTCGCCGGAGTTCTCGGTGACCACGTCGGCCGTGTCGTCGATCAGGTAGAGGTCGTCGCCGGTCCCCCCGATCATGGTATCGGCGCCCGTGCCGCCATCGAGTGTGTCCTTGCCGTCGCTGCCAGCAAGCCGATCGTCGTCGGCTCCGCCGTTCAGGCTGTCGTCACCGGCATCCCCCCACAGGGAGTCGGCGCCCGCATCCCCGCGGAGTGCGTCATTGCCTTGCCCACCGCGTACGGAATCATTGTCAGCCTCACCAAACAGGAAGTCGTCGTCGAGTCCACCGTCGATCAGGTCTAGGCCGTCGCCACCCCAAATCGAGTCGACGCCCCCCTCTCCGAGTATGACGTCGTCACCTGCTTCACCCAGGATCCTGTCACGACCAGCTCCCGCGTGCACCGTGTCCGCATCGGCACCTGCTGTGACGAAGTCCTGAATCGAACCTCCCTGGATCAGGTCGTTACCGGCTCCGCCATCCAGCTGCTGGTAGAAGACGTAGGCGCGCGTCGAATCTGAGATGTCTGGCAGACTGATGCCGATCAGCCCTTGGGTGAACAGGACCGAGGCCCCCACCAGAGTGTCGTTCCCATCGTTGCCCGCCAGCGTGGCAGAGGTCGTCGCCCGAAGGATGTCGTCGCCCCCAAGGCCCCTGGCTGCACGGCCGCCCTCGACCACCGTGATGGTGTCGTTACCACTGGCACCGGTAACAAGACTGCCGGTCAGTGACTGCCCGAGGTCAGAAGCCCCGTCCACGATCTCGATGCCCGTTGGGGCAACGTAGGTCTTCAGTGTGGTGATGACTGCGTCACCCCACTGCTGGTCTGTCTCGACCACCACATCGCCTGCGTCATCGACGTAGTAGACTGTGATTCGGCGTGGAATAGGGACCCCCTTGGAGGGGTGATCGGCGTCCAAAAGGGACCCCTCTGAGGAGGGGTTC
>JAIEOP010000194.1 GCA_019750465.1 Acetobacteraceae bacterium
CCGCCGCGACGGCAGCGCTGCTGGCGGCGCTGGTCACGGCCCCGGCCCTGGCCCTGGCGCAGCCGCGCGGCGCCGAGGCCGAGGGCGGCTATGCCCTGGCGACCCGGCTGGCCTACGTCGCGACCGGCGACGCGGCGCTGGACGAGACGCTGCGCATGGGGCTGGTCGGGCTGTCGGACTTCGTGAACCGGCGCACCGCGGCGGCGCTGGCCGACCCGGCGGCGGTGACGCCGGGGGTGGACGACCTCTCGGTCTTCCCGCTGCTCTACTGGGTGGTCACGCCGGAGGCACCGCAGCCGGACGCGCAGTCCGTGGCGGCGCTGAACACCTTCATGCGCCAGGGCGGGATCATCCTGTTCGACACGCGCGACGAGGGCACCGGCGAGGGCTATGCGCCGGGCGCGAAGGCGGCGCTGCGGCGCGTGACGCGCGACCTGGCGATCCCGCCGCTGGCGCCCGTTGCCGACGACCATGTTCTGAAGCGCGCCTTCTACCTGCTGCCGGAGCTGCCGGGGCGGTTCTCCGGCGGGTCGGTCTGGGTGGCGCGCGACCAGGACCGGGCGAATGACAGCGTCTCGCCGGTGATCATCGGCGGTCATGACTGGGCCAGCGCCTGGGCGATCGACGGGCGGGGGAACAACCCCTACGCGACCATTCCCGGCGGGGCGCGGCAGCGGACGCTGGCCTACCGTTTCGGCGTCAACCTCGTGATGTACGCGCTGACCGGCAACTACAAGGGCGACCAGGTGCACGTGCCGGCGATCCTGGAGCGGCTGGGGAATTGAGGCATGGCTGACGGTGGTGGGCCATCCGGCGACGACATTCGTCTCGTCGAAGAGCGCGTCACGATGCTGGAGCGCAGGACGAAGACACTGGAGAAGGCGCTTGCGCGAAGT
Organism: Acetobacteraceae bacterium; assembly: GCA_019750465.1. Classification (GTDB taxonomy): domain Bacteria; phylum Pseudomonadota; class Alphaproteobacteria; order Acetobacterales; family Acetobacteraceae; genus JAIEOP01. The sequence goes on from JAIEOP010000194.1 coordinate 897, forward strand.
GCGAGCGTTTCCGGCTACAGCGCACACGCGTTGCTGCCGGCGACCATCGGCATTCAGGAGCGGTTTCCCCATCTCACCTTCTCACCCGATACCATCGATCCCGTGAGAGAGCTGAAAGACAAGCTAGCCGACCTGGTAAAGGCGGTCGAAGAGGCTGTAGATGTCGAGTGATACGCCGTTCAACGATGCGTTACGCGACCTGCGGAGACTCGCATCCGGAGGGGGACCACCCAGAGCGGGATGCGTTGAGGCAGAATCGCCGCAAACGCCGAATCCCGCGGCCCAGCAAAGGCTGGAGCGTGTTGCGTGAGCGCATGCGAACGCAACACGCTCCAGACCGCCTGTCGCGTCGCCGAAGGGCGACGAGGAAGATCCCGATATGGAACACCGCATCACGCGTCTCGAGGACGATGTGCGCGCCATTCGCTCCGACCTCGCCGGCGTCATGTCCCGCCTCGGCGCCGTCGCGGGCAAGCTCGACCTGCTGGTAACGCAGATCGTTGCCAGGATTCCAAGCAGCCTGCAGCTCTTCAGCCTGCTGGTCGGCACGCTCGTCGCGATCGTCTCGATCCTCGGCGGAGCAATTGCGCTTGCGCAGTGGCTGCGCCTGATCCCACGGTGATGGCCGTTCCCGCATGACCCAGGTCGTCGCCGGCATCGATTTCGCCCCCGTCCTGCCGCCCTGGCTGCTCGGCGCGCTGGCAGCCCTTGCGCTGCTCGCGCTGCTCGCCGCCTGCATCCGGCGCGACGCCGCCGGGCTGCGCCTCGCCCCCGCGCGCGGCCTGCCGTGGCGGGCGCTCACCTTCGCCGCGCTGCTGCTCGCGCTGGCCAATCCCCGCCTCGTCGAGGAAACGCGCGAGACGCGGCCCGACATCGCGCTGCTGGTGGTCGACCGCAGCGATTCCACCCGCGTCGGCACCCGCGCCGCGCAGATCGAGGCGGCGCGCGTTGGGCTCGAAGCCCGCGCCGCGCGCCTGCCCGAACTCGAACTCCGCACCGTGGAGGCGCCGGAAGCCGGCAACCAGGGCACGCGCCTGTTCTCGGCCATCGAGCAGGCGTTGGCCGATATCCCGCGCGCCCGCCTCGCCGGCGTGATCGCGCTGACCGACGGGCAGGTGCATGACGCGCCGGCGCAGACCACGCTCGACGCGCCCTTCCACGCCCTGCTGCCCGGCCGCCCGGGCGAGACCGATCGGCGCCTGCGCGTCATCGAGGCGCCGGGCTTCGGCATCGTCGGCCGTTCGGTGGAGTTGCGCGTCACCGTCGAGGATCTCGGCGTCGCCAACCCGGGCGGCGCGGCGCGCCTGTCGATCCGCCGCGACGGCGCCCCGCCGCGCATCGAGAGCGTGCCCGTCGCGCGCGAGCACCGCATCGCCGTCCCCATCGAGCGCGGCGGGCCGATCGTCGTCGAGCTCTCCGTCGAGCCGCGGCCCGGCGAGGTCTCCGAGCTGAACAACCGCGCCGTCGTCACCATCACCGGCGTGCGGGACCGGCTGCGCGTGCTGCTGGTCAGCGGGGAGCCGCATGCGGGCGAGCGCACCTGGCGACGCCTGCTGAAGGCCGATCCCGGCGTCGACCTGGTGCATTTCACCATCCTGCGGCCACCGGAGAAGGACGATCTCACCCCGCTGAACGAGCTGGCGCTGATCGCCTTCCCGGTGCGCGAGCTGTTCCAGGTGAAGCTGCGCGAATTCGACCTGGTGGTCTTCGACCGCTTCGCCAACCGTGGCATCCTGCCGCCGGCCTATCTGCGCAACATCGCCGACTACGTGCGCAACGGCGGCGCCCTGCTGCTCTCCGTCGGACCCGAGTTCAGCGGGCCGGCGAGCCTGGCCTTGACGCCGCTCGGCAGCGTGATGCCGGCGCGGCCCGCCGCCGGGCCCGGCCAGTCGGCGGTGGCGGAGGGTGCCTTCCGGCCGCGCGTCACCGCGATCGGTGCGCGCCACCCGGTGACCGAGGGGCTGGTCGGTGCCAATGCCTCCGCGCAGGCCGACCCGAGCTGGGGCCGCTGGTACCGCCACCTGCGCGCCGACCTGCGCGGCAACGGCGTGCCGGTGATGGAAGCGGGCCGCGACGGCGCGCCGCTGCTGCTGCTCGACAGGGTGGGAGAGGGGCGGGTGGCGCTGCTGCTCTCCGACCACATCTGGCTGTGGTCGCGCGGCCATGACGGCGGCGGCCCGCAGGCCGAGCTGCTGCGCCGCGCCGCGCACTGGCTGATGCGCGAGCCGGAGCTGGAGGAGGAGGATCTCGCCGCGCAGATCGAGCGCGGCCGCCTTGCCGTGCAGCGCCGCAGCCTCGATGCCGGGCCGCCGCCCGAGGTTTCCGTGATCGCACCGGACGGCACGACCACCCGTCATGCGCTGACGCCACGCGAAGGCGGCCGCGCCACACTGGAGATCCCGGCCGAGCAGCCCGGCGTCTGGCAGGTGGGCGACGGGCGCCGCGCCGCCTTCGCCGCCGCCGCTGCCACCAACCCGCCCGAGGTCGCCGACCTGCGCGCCGACGGGGCACGGTTGGCACCCGTCCTCGCCGCGACGGGCGGGGCGCTGCGCTGGCTGGGCGCGGAGGCCAGCCCGGCGCTGCCGGAGCTGCGCCGCGTCGGTCCCGGCCGGGACACCGGGGGCAGCGGCTGGATCGGGCTGCGCCGCAACGGCGACCACACCGTCACCGGCATCGCCGCCCTGCCGCTGCTGCCGCCCTGGCTGGCGCTGCCGCTGGTGCTCGGCCTGGCCGTTCTGGCATGGCGCCGGGAGGGGCGCTGATGCGCTGGCGGCTGCCTGGCCTGGTGCTTCCGGCGCTGCTGCTGCTCGGCGCCTGCACGCCGCTGCCGACCCTGGGGGAGCGGCTGCAGCCCTGGATCGGCCGCAGCGAGCTGGATCTGGTCTCCGCCTTTGGCGTCCCCTCCGGCACCTACGAGGTGGAAGGGACGAAATTCTTGCAGTTCGTGCAGCAGCGCACCATCTTCGCGCCCGCCGACTACCCCTACTACCGGCCCTATGGCCGGTTCGGACCGCTCATGGGACCGGCCTTCCCGCCGACCGTGGTCGTGGGCTGCGAGGTCACCTTCGCGCTGCGGCGCGGGGTGGTGGAGTCCTTCTCCTTCCGCGGCGAGGGGTGCCGCTGACACGGGTGGTTCCAGCCAAGCCCGCCGCAGGGTAGGAAACCCGCATGAGACGCTCGCTGATCCGCTCCGTGCCCTTGCCCTGGCTGACCGGCCTGCTGCTGCCGGCGACCCTGGGTGCCGCGCTGGTCGCCCCGTCGCCGGCCGGGGCGCAGGGCGCTTTCCGCGGCCCGGTCGCACCACAGCAACAGGCACCCCGGGCGGCGCCGCCGGCGCTCCCCGGCCTGCAGGGCCGCCGTGCCGCGCCGGTGATCCCCGCGAGCCCCGAAGCCGCCGCCATGTCGCCGAACGACGCGCTGTTCGATGCCATCAACCGCGGCGACATCGCGGCCGCGCGCGAGGCGGTGGGCCGCGGCGCCGACATCGATTCGCGCAACGTGCTCGGCCTGACCGCCATCGACTCGGCGGTGGACCAGGGGCGGACGGACATCCTGTTCTACCTGCTTTCGGTGCGCGGCACGGCGCGGGCCGGGTCCGGCCCGCCGCCGGAAGCCGCTGCCGCGCCGCGCCCGACTCCGCAAACCCGGCGCGCCGCCGCCGCCGCGGCGCGCGAAGCCGAACTGGCCGCCGCCGCAGGCGCACGCCCAGGTCCGCCGGCAGCACGCCTGCCGCGCCTCTGGGCCAATGATGGCGGCGCGCCGATTCCCTCCATCGGCTTCCTGGGCTTCGACGCCGGCCGCCCCTCCGGCGGGCCGCCGCCGACACAGGGGCGCACGCCCGCGCCGCGCGGGCGTGGCTAGCGTGCCATGACCGGGCCGCCACCTGGCGACGCCGCGCCGGAGTTCGATCTGGCCAGGCTGGATGGCTTCCTGAGGAGCCGGGTCCCTGGCCTCGACGGCGCGCCGGTGCTGGCGCGGATCTCCGGCGGCCAGTCCAATCCCACCTTCTTCCTCACCTACGCCAACCGGCGTCTGGTGCTGCGCAAGAAGCCGCCGGGCGAGACCCTGCCCTCCGCCCATGCCGTGGACCGGGAGGCACGGGTGCTGCAGGCGCTGGCCGGCAGCGCCGTGCCGGTGCCCCCGGTGCTGCTGTTCCACGCCGAGGCGGACGTGATCGGCACGCCCTTCTACGTCATGGAGCGCGTCGAGGGTCGGGTCTTCCAGACTGCCGACCTGCCCGGCGCGCCGCGCGCGCAGCGCCACGCCATGGTGATGTCCTTCGCCGAGACCCTGGCGCGGCTGCACGAGGTGGACTGGCAGGCCGCGGGGCTCGGCGATTTCGGCCGGCCCGGCAGCTACTTCGCCCGCCAGGTCGCACGCTGGACCCGCCAGTGGGAGGCGCAGCGCTTCCGCGACATCCCCGACCTTGCGCGGCTGGCCGCCTGGGTCGGCGCCAACATTCCGGAGGATGATGGCGAGACGGCGCTGGTGCATGGCGACTACCGGCTCGGCAACGTTCTGTTCCACCCGGAGCAGCCGCATGTCGTCGCGGTGCTGGACTGGGAGCTCTCGACGCTCGGGCATCCGCTGGCGGATATGGCCTATGCCGCGATGACCTGGCGCAGCGCGCCGGAGGAATATGGCGGGCTGCTCGGCCTCGATCTGGAAGCGCTGGGCATGCCGGGGGAGGAGGCGTTCGTCGCGCGCTACTATGCGGCCCGGACGCGCCCGGCGCCGCGCTTGACGCGCTTCCACATGGCCTTCGCGCAGTTCCGCTTCGCGGTGATCCTGGAAGGCATCGCGGCACGGGCCCGCAGCGGCACGGCAGCCTCCGCGGATGCGCTGGCAGTGGGCGAGCTGTCGAAGGCCTACGCGGCGCGCGGCTGCGCCACCATCGACGCGGGCTGATCCGCGGGGATCTGTGCGGCAGCGGCGACGCCCTCGATGGCGCTGACCACCGCCTCCGGCGCGGAGTGGTGCAGCATGTGGCCCAGGCCGGGCAGGATGTGCAGCGTGCTGCCCGGGACCATCGCATGCAGCCGCCGCGCGCTGCGGGCAAAGACGACCCGGTCGCCCTCGCCGGCGAGGATCGCCACCGGCAGGGCAAGCTCCGGGTAGCGCCGGCGCAGCCCCACCGCACCCGGGATCATGAGCGCGCCGTCCTGGGAGGTGGCGCGGATCTGCGAAGGGCGGAGGGCCATCTCGGCGGAGAAGCCCTGCCGGAACCGCCGCGTCACCGGCGCCGGCGCGAAGATGGCGCGGTTGAGCAGCGGCATCAGCAACCGCCCCAGCATCGGCGAGACGGTGTAGCGCAGCAGGTCGCCAAGTCCGGGAAGGGCCGGCGGCACCACCAGCAACACGTCCGGCCGCAGCGTCCAGACATAGTAGCCGGAGACCAGGACAAGGCCGGCCAGGTCGGCGCCGGGCCGCGCAGCCATCGCCAGCGCGACGATGGCGCCCCAGGAATGGCCGGCCACGATCGGGCGCTCGACACCGAGCTGGCGCAGCGCGCCGTGCAGCAGTTCCGCCTGCTGCGCCGCCGTCCAGAGCCGCCCCCTCGGCCGCTCGCTGTGCCCGAAGCCGGGGCGGTCGATGATGATGACGCGGTGGTGCGGCAGCAGCGCCGGCGCGACGCCGGCGATGTCCCAGTCGGTGCCGGTCATGACGTTGCCGTGGATCAGCAGCACCGGCGGCCCCTCGCCACAATCCATGACATGGAGGCGGACGCCCTGCACGGTGATGAACCGCCCCGCGGGCGGGTTGCGGCGCTCCGCACGGCGGGCGGCAACGTGGTTGACGAGCGCCAGCGCCCCGAGGGCGGCTGCGGCGAGCGATGCGCCGGCGAGGCGCCTCCGCTGGGATCGGGTGAGTCGCAAGGCAGGCCCTTCCATGCTGCGGTGCAGCGCCGGGTTAGCCTGCCGAACAGCCGGGACGCCGGACGGTTCCCGCCGGTCAGCCCGCGCCGAGGCCCAGGACCGCATCGAACAGCGCCGCCACCTGCCCGCGCGCCAGCCCGTTGCGGGTGATGCAGACGAGGCGGCTGCGGCGGTCGGCATCGGGCCAAACCTCCAGCTCCAGCGGCCTGTGCAGGATGTGCTGCACGGCGTGCACCACCACGGGTCCCGTGCAGCCCGCCACCGCCGCCAGCCCCTTCACCCGCAGCAGGTCCGGCCCGCGCAGCTCGGTCAGCAGCCCGAGCGCCGCCGTCAGCGTACGCCAGGCGAAGGGACGCTCGAAGGTCAGCGTGAAGGTGGCGAGGTCCGGCACATGGGCCGGCGCGTCGGCCATCAGGGGGGACGCCGGAGGCGGCGTCGTCTCGGCCAGCAGGAATTCCGGATCGATGCGGCCCTGTGCCGCCACGCCGATTGGCGCATGCGGATCGAGCGTGCGCAGCCGCGCCATCAGGGTCGCGACATCGGGCGCAAGGTCGGTCTTGCTGATCAGGATGCGATCAGCGAGCGCCACCTGGCGCCGCGCCTCCGGTGCCGTCTCCAGGTTGGCGAGACCCGTCGCCGCATCGACCACGGCGATGATCGCCTGAAGGTGGAACGCGTCGCCGAGGGCCCGTTCGCTCAGGAAGGTCTGCAGCACCGGGCCGGGGTCGTCGGCGCCGGAGGTCTCCAGCACCACGCGCCGGAAGGGCGGCACCGCGCCGCGGGCGCGATCGGTGAACAGCGTGCGGAAGGTGGTGTCGAGGTCGCTGCGGATGGCGCAGCAGAGGCAGCCATTGCCCAGCAGCGCCACCGTGCCGGTCGCCGCCGGCGCCAGCAGCGCCGCGTCGAGACCGATCTCGCCGAACTCGTTCACCACCACGGCGGTATCGCGGCCCTCCTCCGTGCCCAGGAATTCGCGGATCAGCGTGGTCTTGCCGGCGCCGAGGAAGCCGGTGACGAGGATCACCGGCACCCGCGCGCCGCGCGGCGTGCGCTGCCGCCGCCCGAAGGGGCCGCCCGCCGCGCCGCTGGGAAAAACGCTCATGCCGGCGCCCCGGTCAGGCCCCGGTGAAGCGCGGCGTGCGCTTGGCGACGAAGGCGGTCACGCCCTCGATTCCGTCCGGCGATTGCGCCATCTCGAGAATGCAGCGTGCCTCGCGCTCCATCTGCGATTCCAGCGTGTCGGCCAGCCCGGTCTGCAGCAGCCGCTTCACCCCGCCATGGGCGCGCGTCGGCCCCCCGGCGAGCTTCGCGGCCAGTGCTCCGGTTTCCGCCGCCAGGGATGCCGCCGGCACCACGCGGTTGACGATGCCCCAGTCCAGCGCCTCCTCCGCCGTCAGCACGCGGTCGGTCATGTGCAGCTCGGCGGCGCGACGCGGGCCGATCAGGCGCGTGAGGAAGGTGGTGGAGCTGCCGTCGGGCGTCAGGCCGATGCGGGTATAGGCGCTGGTGAAGCGTGCCGTGTCGGCGGCGATCACCAGGTCGCAGGCGGCCGCCAGGGACAGGCCGGCACCGGCGGCCACGCCGTTCACCGCGCCGACCAGCGGCGCGCGCATCCAGGCGAAGCGGCTGATGGCCATGTGCAGCGCCGCCGTCATGCGCTGGATCAGCGGGGCGATCTCGCCGCTCTCCATGGCGCGCGCGAAGCCGGCGACGTCGCCGCCGGCGCAGAAGGCGCGGTCGCCGGCGCCGGTCAGCAGCACGCAGCGCACGGCGGGGTCGGTGGAGCAGCGGTTGGCGACATCCAGCAACTCCTCCATCGCCGTGAGATCGAGCGCATTGAACTGCGCCGCGCGGTCGATGGTGACATGCGCGACGCCCTCGGCGACGGCGAAGCGCAGGCAGGTGTAGGTCATGGCGCGTCTCCCGCTGGCGGCGCCACAGCTTGGCGGGAATGCCGCCCGGCGGGAATGCCCGCACATGGCCCGGAGCTGGCCGGCCCAGCCCCGGGATCAGCCCGGGCGCGCCGCGAGCGGGCGGGCCGGCACGCCGCCGACCGTGGCGCCCCGCGCCACGTCCTCGGTCACCGCCGCGCCGACGCCGACCACGGCACCCTCGCCGATGGCCACATAGGGGCGGCAGGCGGCACCGGCGCCGATCAGCGCGCGGGCGCCGACCCGTACGCCTCCCGGCAGCACCGCGCCGGGCCCGGCATGCGCAGCCTCGCCAAGCACCGAATCGTGTTCGAGGATCGCCCCGGTATTCAGGATCGCCAGGCGGCCGAGCCGCGCGCCTGCGCCCAGCACGGCGCGCGGCAGCGCCACCGCGCCCTCCTCGGCCACCGCGCCGCCGCCGACGATCACGCTGGGGTGCAGCAGCGGCGGCAAGGTGAAGCCCAGCGCCAGGAAGCGCGCCGCCGCGGCCAGGCGGGCGCCGTTGTCGCCGATCGCAATGCAGGCCAGTGCCACGCCCTGGCGGCGGAGCGCCGGCAGCACCGCCTCCGTCCCCAGCACCGGGACGCCGAGCGGCGGCGCCACCCCCGGCGCGGCATCGACCACCCCGACCACCGAATGGGCACCGAGGTCGCGCAGCAGGGAGATCAGGGCCCGGCCATGCCCGCCCGCACCCAGCACGAGAATCGGCTCCTTCATGGCGGGAGGATTGCCGAATCGGTGCTCCGCGTCACCCATGGTCCGATCCAACGTTGGCGTCCGCCCCGTCCCGTCCGATATTGGGGGCAGGACCGACGCCCACCCCCGACTCGCGGAGCGGACCGCATTCCACATGGACAGTGACTGGGAAATCCCCCGCGACCTGCAGCCCGACCCGGCGGAGCACGACTTCGACGTGGACGCGGCGCTGCGTTCCGTGGTCGGCGTGAAGGCGCTGGTCCCGGCGGATGGCTTCACCGCCCAGACCCTCGGCACGGAGCGCACCGGCTCGGGCGTGGTGATCCGGCCGGACGGGCTGATCGCCACCATCGGCTACCTGGTGACCGAGGCCGAGACGATCTGGCTGACCACGCATGACGGACGCGCCATCCCCGGCCATGCCCTGGCCTATGATTTCGAGACCGGCTTCGGCCTGATCCAGGCACTGGGGCGGCTCAACCTGCCGGCCCTGGCGCTGGAGGACGGCGCTTCGCCGCAACCCGGCGACATCTGCATCCTGGCCAGCGCCGGCGGCAGGAAGCATGCGGTGCGCTGCACCGTGGCGGCACGGCAGGAATTCGCGGGCTACTGGGAATACATGCTTGAGGAGGCGATCTTCACCGCGCCGGCGCATCCCTCCTGGGGCGGGGCGGGTCTGCTCGGCGGGGAGGGCAAGCTGCTCGGCGTCGGCTCGCTGATCATGCAGCAGCAGGACAGCAAGGGGCGGCGCATCGACCTGAACATGGTGGTGCCCTCCTCCCTGCTGCCGCCCATCCTGGACGACATGCTGGCCTATGGCCGCCCGAACAAGCCGGCGCGGCCCTGGCTCGGCCTCTACGCCGCCGAGGATGACCGGGGCGTGGTGGTAAACTCTCTGGCGCGCAACGGCCCCGCCGAGAAGGCCGGCATCGAGGAGGGCGACCGCGTGGCCGCGGTGGAGGGCGTGCGCATCGCCGACCTGCCCGGCCTGTGGCGCGCCATCTGGGGCAGCGGCGCGGCCGGCACCAAGGTGCGCCTGACCATCGCGCGCGAGCGGGGCAAGCGCGAGGTGACCATCCCGTCCATCGACCGGCGCTCCTTCCTCAAGGCGCCCCGACTGCATTGAGGCGGGCGGAACCATCGACCGCATGACCGATCTCGGGCGGCTCGCGCTCAACCGCCATGCGGAGCGCCTGCTGGCCGCCTGGGACGGCGCCGACCGCCCCGGCGCCACGATCGGACTGGTGCGCGACGGCGCGCTCGTCGCGCACGCCAGCGCCGGCATGGCAAGCCTCGAGCTCGGCGTGCCGATCGGGCCGGCGACGCGGTTCCGCATCGCCTCGGTCAGCAAGCAATTCACCTGCGCCGCCATCCTGATGCTGGCCGAGGCCGAGCAACTCAGGCCCCGGGATCCGGTGCAGGAACACCTGCCCGAACTGCCCGATTTCGGCGTGGCGATCACCCTCGATCACCTCATGCGCAACAGCTCCGGCCTGCGCGACATGCTGGAGCTGATGCGCTGCGGCGGCGCCGACCTTGCGATGCCCTGCGGGCCGGAGGCGCTGCTCGCGGCGGTGCGGCGGCAGGCGACGCTGAACTTCGCGCCCGGCGAGCGCTTCCTCTACTGCAACACCGGCTTCATGCTGCTCGGGCGCGTCGTCGAGCGGGTCACCGGCGAGCCCTTCGGCCGGTTCCTCGATCGCCGCATCTTCGGGCCGCTGGGCATGAGCCGCACGCGCCACACGCCCGCCACGACGGAGGTCGTGCCCGGCCTGGCCACCGGCTACCTGCCGCGCGGCCGCGGATTCGTCAGGGCGCAGCACGGATTTCCGCTGGGTGGCGAGGGCGGCCTCGTCTCCTGCGTCGAGGATCTGGCACTCTGGGACCAGGCGCTGGCGACCGGCCGGGTGATCGGACGTGGCGTGGCGGAGTCGCTGATGGCGCAGGCGCCCTTCGAGAACGGCATGATGAACGCCTATGCGCGCGGCCTGGAGGTGGCCACCTACCGAGGCCTGCGGACGGTGGACCATGGCGGCCTGTGGCCCGGCTTCCGCACCGCCTTCCTGCGCGTGCCGGACCGCGCCATCACGGTCATCGCCATCGCCAATCACGGCGGCGTCGATGCGCACCTGCTGGCGCACCGCATGCTGGACGCGGCCATCGAGGGGCTGCCGGGCGTGCATCCTGTGCCCGCGATGCCGCCGCGCGACGCGCTGGAGCCGCTGCTCGGGCGCTGGATCGAGGCGGATCGCGCGACGACGGTGGAATTCTCGCTCGACGCCGAGGGCCAGCCGCAGGCGATCCAGCACGGGGTGCCCTTCGCGCTGGTGCCGGCCGATCACGGCCGGCTGGCCGCGCGGCGCGGCAGCTTCGTGTTCGTCGTGACGCCGCCGGCGGCGGGCGAAGACCTGCTTTCGGTCGAAACCAGTGCGGGGTACCTCTCGCAATTCCGGCGCGCGCCGGAGCGGGCCGAGCTGCCGCGCGAACTGGCCGGGCGCTGGCGTTGCGCGGAGCTCGACACGGTCTGGACCTTCGTGCCGGAGGAGCCGGGCCTTGCGGTGCTGGTGCAGGGGCCGGTCGCCACGGCCGGTCCCTGGCCGGTGACGCCGATCGCGCCCGACGCCATCCGCATCGCCACGCCGGGCACGCTGGCCCTGGGCTGGCTCGATGGCCGCCTGGTGCGGGATGCCGGCGGCGCCGCGACAGGACTTGTGGTCAGCGGCGCCCGCGCCCTCGACCTGCGCTTCGAGCCGGAGGCGGATCGCCCATAAGGGCGATTTCGGCGAAGCCGGACCCGGCCAGTGTAGCGCCATCGCAGCCACGCCAGGATGGGGATCCGCCATGCCGAGCATCAATCTGCCTGCCGCCGGCCATGCCGGCCCCGTCGTTCCCGGAGGGCATGCCTACCAGCCCTTCGCCAACGCCGGCTTCGTCAGGCTCGTGCAGGACGCCTTCGCCATCATCACGCCGCGCATCACCGGCCACGCGCCGTGCAACGCCGCGTTCCGGGCGCTGCCGAACGGGCGGACCTTCGCCGCCCTCTGGGTCGATCCCGCGATCTGGATCAACTTCGATCCGCGCAACGTCTCGGGCGACTTCGGCGCCACCTCGGGCAACGACATCACCATCACCGCCTTCTCCCTCGGCATGGGGAAGTGGACGGTGGCGGCGACGCTGGTGCACGAGATGGCGCATGTGAACGGCGCGCCGGGCAACACCCACGCCGCCGAGGGCACGCTGCGGAGCTGCCTGCTGGCGGACCACGAGAACCCCGCGATCATCGGCACGCGGCTGGACCCCGTGCTGCGCATCCGCACCGCCGCGGCGTGAGATGCGCGCCCTGCACACCGCCGCGCTGGCGGCCGCGGCCTGGCTGGCCGGCGCCTCCGCCGCCCAGGCCTGCCGTTGCATCGAACCCGAGGCGCCGGTTGCCTATCGTGCGGCCGGGGTGGTGGCGCTGGTGCGGGTGACCGAAGCCTCCGCGCCGGGTGCGGCCGGGGCGCAGGAGGCCGTGGCGGCGGTGGAGCGCGCGTGGAAGGCGCCGCTCGGCCCGGTGATCAGCCTCGCGACGGGCGGCGACTGTCCTTTCCTGCTGGAAGCGGGCGGGCGCTATCTGCTGTTCCTCGCGCCCGCCGAGGGAGCCGCGGCGCATGCCGCCTATCGCTGCCGCGGCAACCGGCCGGAGGCAGCGGCCGGGCCGGCATTGCGCTGGCTTGCGGCACATGGGCGACGGACGCGATGAGCGCGGTGGCGGCGTAACGCGACGTGCCCCGCCGGCGAAGCACCCGTTGACAGCCGCCCGGGCAGGTAGATCCGGCGGCACGCGGAGACCACGCCCGATGACCCCAGCCTCCATGCCGAGTCCGCGCGCCGCCGCATCGCTGGCCCCGGGGAAGCCGTTGCCGCGCATCCTCGGGCTCCTCGCCTGGGGAGCGGCGCTGTGGATCGCCTATGAGTTCCTCTGGTACCTGCAATACAAGCTGGCGGGGCCGACGCTGATCTTCGAGGTCCTCTCGACCTGGAGCGGCATCCCGGAGAAGCCCTTCCGGCTGTTCGTCGCCGCCATGGAGATCAGTGCCGCGACCCTCGTGCTGATCCCGCGCACGCAGGCGTTCGGCGCGCTGTTCGCCATGGGCGTCATGACCGGCGCGATAGGTTTCCATCTTTTCACGCCGCTCGGCGTCGATCCCTATGAGGATGGCGGGCAGCTGTTCAAGGAAGCCTGCTTCACCTGGCTGATGGCCGCGGTGATCGTGGCGATCCGGCGGGCGGAGCTGCTGGCCCTGGCACGGCGCCTGCTCGGCAGGCTGGGCTGGCGGGACACCGGGGCGGCGCCGGCCGCGTAACCCATCGCGGCACCGCGGCGAACCGCCCGCATCGCCGGAGAGGGAGACCCGCATGCCGCCGCAGCCGACCGCTGCCCGCCTCGCCCGTCCGCCGCGCGACACCCGCCTCGATGTCATGCGCGGCTGGATGCAGGTCTCGATCTTCGTCGCGCATGTCGGCGGCTCCGTCTTCGCCTGGTTCATCCACGCCGCCTGGGGGCTCTCCGACAGTTCGGAGCAGTTCATCTTCCTCTCCGGCTTCACCCTCGGCTCGGTCTTCGCGCTGAAGGCGGCGCGGGATGGTTTCCCTGCGGCGCGGGCCGACATGATGCAGCGCACGCGCCGGCTCTATGTCACGCACCTGACGGTGTTCGCCATGTTCGCGGCGCTGGTCTTTGCGACCGGGCTCCACCTGATCCCGGGCGAGGTGGCGCGGCTGCACTGGACGTTCCTGGCTGAGCAGCCCTGGTTCGCCATCCCGGCGGCCGCGGCGACGCTCTACCAGCCGGCCTTCATGGGCATCCTGCCGGTCTTCGTCTGGTGCATGCTGCTGCTGCCGGGCTTCCTCTGGCTGACCGACCGGATCGGTGCCTGGGCGCTGCTGCCGCCGATCCTCGCCTATGCCGGCGTGCAGCTCGGGTTCTGGGCGACGCCGGAGCTGTTCGAGAACGGCATCGCCTTCGACCCGCTGGCCTGGCAGCTGCTGTATCTCACAGGCGTCTGGTTCGGCCGGCGGGCGCTGCTCGCCGGCGCGGCGGTGGAGCGCAACCCCTGGCTCATCAGTGGCGCGGTCGCCGTCGTCGCCTTCGGCCTCTGGGCGCGGTTGATCGAGCATGGCGCCATCCCTGGCCCGGATCTCGCGACTGCCGCGCTGATGCACAAGGAGGGGCTGGCGCTGCCACGGCTGCTGCACGCGCTGTCGCTGGCCTATCTCGTCGCCGTGCTGATGCCGCGCGAGGCGCGCTGGATGACCACCCGGGCGGCGCAGGCCATGGCGGCGATCGGCCGGCACAGCCTGCAGGTGTTCTGCCTTGGCCTGTTCCTGGCCTGGGGCGCGACCAATGCGCTGCGGCTCTGGCCGGAGGAGGCGGCGTGGCTCGATCCGCTGGTGGTCGGCCTCGGCGTGGTGCTGCTCTGGGGTCTCGCCATCGCGCGGGACCGCCGGGCGCGGCGGCCGCGCGCCGCCGCCGCCTGAGTGGGTCTGCTACGCGGCGCTGGGCGGCACGCCGCTTGCCGCACCTCGCGGGGCGGACAGAGGGCGCAGCGGCATGAGCGAGTCCATCACGCGCGGCATCGGCGACAATGGCGGGCCGCCGCTGGAGGAGCCGCCGGACCCCGGGCTTTCCTGGCGCGGCTGGATCTGGCGGCGGGCGCACAGGCGGGCCTGGAAGACGCCGCCGCGGGAGATCGCGCTGCGCCGCCTTGCCCGGGCCGACGCGCTGGGGATGAGCTACCGGGCCTATGCGCTGGAGATCATGGAGCGCGGGCGGTTCCTGTAGCGCGCCGCGGCGCTCAGTTGGCCCGCGTCGGCTGGCCCGCGGCGGCCTCGGCCTGGCCCGCCGCCTGGGCGCTGCCGCGGAACAGGCTGGAGACCGGCGCCAGCACGTCGCCGAACTGCCGCTGGCGGCCGGTATCGATGGAAACGGTGGCGGTCACGCCGGCGCGTAGCGGCGGCTCGCCCTGGTGCGGCAGCAGGCGGATCTTCACCGGCAGGCGCTGCACCACCTTCACCCAGTTCCCCGATGCATTCTGCGGCGGCAGGATGGCGAATTCCGCGCCAGTCGCGGGGCTGATGCTGTCCACCACGCCCACCCAGGCGACGTCCGGATAGATGTCGAGCACCACGCTCACCTGCTGCCCGACCGAGACATGGGTCAGCGTGGTTTCCTTCAGGTTGGCCTCGACCCAGGGCCGGACCTCCGACACCAGGGAGAACATCGGCGTTGCGGCGCGCACCTGCTCGCCGGGCTGCAGCTTCAGGTTCACGATGGTGCCGCCGGCCGGCGCGGCGATCACCGTGCGCTGCAGGTCGAGCGCGGCGCGGTCGCGCTCGGCGGTGCGCTCGCGGACGGTGGGGTGCTCGTCCACCGGCAGGTCGGGGTCGCCCTTCAGCGTGGTGAGCAGCCGCACCAGGCGCTGGCGCACCACGTTGATGCGCTCGCGCGCCACCTGCGCCTCGGTCAGCGTCTCCTCCAGGCGCGTCGCCGGCGCGACGCCGCGGGAGGCGAGATCCTGCTGGCGGCGGGCCTGGCGCGCGAGGAGGTCGGCCCGGCTTTCCAGCTCGCCCAGCTCGCTCTGCGTCTCGCGGTAGGTGGCGCGCGCCGTCTCGACCAGGGTGCGGGCCTCGTCCAGGTCCGCCTCGGCCTTCTGCAACGCCAGTCGGAAGGGGGCGGGGTCGATGCGCAGCAGCACGTCGCCGGCGCGGACCTCGCCATGGTCGCGCACCGCGACCTCCAGCACCCGGCCGGAGATCTCCGGCGCGACCTGCACGATATGCGCCTTCACATAGGCGTTCTCGGTGGTGATGTAGCGCCCGCCGCGCTGCCAGACGACGAGGATGCCGGCGAGCACCAGCAGCGGCATGCCGAGCAGCAGGACGGGCCGCAGCCAGCGGCGCCCGGGCTTCACCGCGCTTTCGGTGTCGCCGCTCATGGCCAAGCCTCCGCGGCAACGGCGTGGTCAGGGCGGTCGGTCCGCGGCGCGGGGCCGGACGCGGGAGTCCGCGGCGGCATCGCCAGCAGCCGGGTCTTCACCCGTTCCAGCATCTCGGTCAGCGCCTCGCGCTCGCCGGGGTGCAGGGTGGCCATGGCGTCGTCGATCATCTCGGCGGCGATGCGGCCCATCCCGGCCTGGACCGCCTCGGCCTCCACGGTCAGGTGCAGGCGGTAGGTGCGGCGGTCGGCGGGGTCGCGCCGCCGGCGCACCCAGCCCTTCTGTTCCAGCCGGTCGATCAGCCGCCCGGCGGTGGCGCGCTCCACCTCCAGCATCTCGGCCAGCTCGGACTGGCTCAGGCCGGGGCGGCGATGCAGGATCGCCAGCACCTGCCATTGCGCGCGGGTAAGACCGATGCGTCGCACCCGGCGGTCGAAGGCGGAGCGCATCATGCGGGCGACGTCGGCGATCAGGAAACCGACTGTGCGTCGCTCATCGACGAGCAGGGACACGGGGCGTCTCCAACAGCCTGATCCGTCTCGGCGCCAGGGACGCCACCCGGGATCGGCTGAATTGTTGCCATGATCATTATCACGGGCGATACTTTCGTCAAGCTTACGAGACCCCCATGCCAGCTTCCCCTTCATAACGTTTCCGGCATGTCCGACCTGCCCGACCGGACCGAGCTTCCCGTGCTGCGCCGGATCCTCATCCTGGCGGCCTGCGTGCTGGGCTCGACGCTCTACGCCACCACGCTGCTGGTCGCCTCCACCCTGCTGCCGCAGATGCAGGGCAGCTTCGCCGCCACCCCGGACGAGATCGCCTGGACCACCACCTTCAACATCCTGGCCACCGCCATCGTCACACCGATGACGGGCTGGCTGGTGGCGCGGTTCGGGCGGCGCCGCACCATGGTGGCCTGCGTCGCCGGCTTCACCGTGGCCACCTGGCTCTGCGGCCAGGCCGAGAGCCTGGAGACCATCGTGCTCTGGCGCATCGTCCAGGGCGGGGTGGGGGCGCCGGTGATCCCGCTGTCCAACGCCATCGTGCTCGACAGCTTCCCGCGCCGCCAGGCGGGGCTGGTCAGCTCGATCTTCGGCATGACGGTGGTGCTGGGGCCGGTGGTGGGGCCGGCGGTCGGCGGCTGGCTGGCCGAGATCTACAACTGGCGCTGGGCCTTCTACATGATCGTCCCCGCAGGGGTGCTGGCCACGCTGGCGCTGCGCTTCACCCTGCCGGCCGACCAGCCCGGCGAGATCCGTCGCGTGCCACTGGACTGGACGGGCTTCCTCGCGCTGGCGACGGCGATCGCCTGCGTGCAGCTCATCCTTTCGCGCGGGCAGCGGCTGGACTGGTACGAATCGCCCGAGATCATCGCCGAGACGGTGATCGCCATCCTGGCCTTCTGGGTCTTCCTCGCGCACAGCCTGACGGCGGAGCGGCCCTTCCTCGACCTGCGCCTGCTGCGGGATCGCAACTATGCGCTGGGCCTGCTGCTGGTGTTCATCTACGGCATGGTGAACTTCACCCCGATCGTGCTGCTGCCCACCCTGCTGCAGAGCTATGCCGGCTACCCGGACAGCATCATCGGGCTGATCGTCGGCTACCGCGGCATCGGCGGGACCATCGGCTTCGGCCTGACGCTGATCATCGGCCGCTGGGATCCGCGCATCGGCATGACGATCGGCTTCGGGCTGATGGGCCTGTCCGGGCTGTGGCTGATGACCCTCGACCTGAACGTGAACCTCGAGCTGCTGCTGTGGAACTCGGCGCTGCAGGGGCTGGCGACCGGCATCATCTGGGTGCCGCTGACGGTGCTGACCTTCGCCACCCTGGACACGCGCCACACGGCGGAGGCGATGTCGCTGTTCCACCTGCTGCGCAACCTCGGCTCCTCGCTGTTCATCTCGCTCAGCGTGACGGAGATCGTGCGGTCCACCACCCGGAACTACAGCCGGATGACCGAGATGGTCTCGCCCTACAACCGCGCCCTGCAACTGCCCGACGTGATGGGCGGATGGACGATGGAGACGCTGCAGGGGCTGGCACGGCTGTCGCGCGAGATCGACCGGCAGGCGGCGATGATCGGCTATGTCAACGCCTTCGGTCTCTACACCGCGGCGTCCGGGGCGGCGATCCTGCTGGTGCTGACGGCGCGGCGGGCGCGGCGGGCGGCATAGGGCGCACGGCGCCGCCTACAGTCCGAGATACACGCGGCGCACCAGCTCGTTGTCCTGCAGCGCCGCGGCCGACTCGCCCTCGAAGGCGATGTGGCCGTGCACGATGACATAGCCGCGGTCGGCGATGCGCACCGCCTGGTGGAAGTTCTGCTCCGCCATCAGCACCGTCAGGCCGAGCCGCGCCTTCATCTCCGCGATCATCTCCATGGTGCGCGCAACCAGGATCGGGGCCAGGCCGACCGAGGGCTCATCCACCAGCAGGATGCGCGGCTGCGACATCAGCGCGCGGGCGAGGGCCACCATCTGCTGCTCGCCGCCCGACATGCTCCCGACAAGCTGCGCGCGGCGCTCGGCGAGGCGCGGGAACAGTTCGTAGGACAGCGCGAGGTTGCCTTCCAGCGTCGCCCGCGCCGCGGCGCGGAAGGCGCCGAGCCGGAGATTCTGCTCGACGGTGAGGCGCGGGAAGAGCCGCCGTCCCTCCGGCACCAGCACGATGCCGAGATCCACCACGGCCTCCGGCGCCAGGCCGGCGAGATCGACGGCGCGGCCGTCCAGCGTGGCGCGCACGCTGCCGGCGCTCGGCCGCACCTGGCCCATGATGCTGCGCATCAGCGTGGTCTTGCCGTTGCCGTTGGTGCCGAGCAGCACCACCGTCTCCCCCGCCGCAACGTGCAGCGAGACGCCTTCCAGCACGCGCACCGCGCCATAGCCGGCATCGAGGCCGCTGATCTCCAGCGCGGCGCCGCTACTGCCGGCCAAGGTAGGCGTCCTCCACTTCCTGCATGGCCAGCACCTCGCGCGGCACCCCGTCGGCGATCTTGCGGCCGGCGACGAAGACCACGAGGCGTTCGGCGAACTCGGTCACCGCGCGCATGATGTGCTCGATCATGATCACCGCGGTGCCCGCCGCGTTGAGCCGCAGCAGCAGGGCGAGGATCTGGTCGATCTCGGCATGCGAAAGCCCGGCCATCGCCTCGTCGGCGATGAGCAGGCGCGGGTCGAGCGCGATGGCGCGGGCGAGTTCCAGCCGGCGCTGCTCCACCTGCGTCAGCTCGCGCGGCAGCTTCTCCGCCTTGCCGGCCATCTCGACCTGTTCGAGGCATTCCATCGCGCGGCGCGTCGCCTGCGCGGGATCGGCGCCGAACAGCAGGGGGACGCGCACATTCTCCAGCACCGAGAGGCTGGCGAAGGGCTGCGGCAGCTGGAAGGTGCGCGCCAGGCCGAGCCGCGCGCGGCGGTGCGGCTTCAGCCCCTCCAGCGCATGGCCGCCGAGCGTGACCTTGCCCTCGTGCTGGGCGAAGTCGCCGCTGATGCAGTTGACGAAGGTGCTCTTGCCCGAGCCGTTGGGGCCGATCAGCCCCAGCCGCTCTCCGGGGCGCAGCGTGATGTCCACGGCCTCCAGCGCGATGAAGCCGCCGAAGCGCTTGCCGACGCCCGCCGCGTGCAGCAGCACCGCGCCGCTCACCGGCGCCTCCGGAACCAGCCCATGATGCCGCGGGGAAACAGCGCCACGAAGACCACCAGCATCCAGCCGACGATCCACAGGTTCAGCGCCGAGGAGATGGTCACCGTCGCCGCCTGCTGCAGCGTGCCCAGCAGCACCGCGCCGATCACCGGGCCCGCCCAGGTGCCCGCGCCGCCGATCAGCGGCATGGCGATGGCGTTCACCGCGTAGGAGAGGCTGAACGCGGCATCCGGGTTCAGGTAGCCGCTGTAGTAGGGCAGCGGCGCGCCGGCGACGCCCATCAGCGCGCCGCAGAGCGTGGTGGCGATCAGCTTCAGCCGCAGCGTCGGCACGCCCACCGCCTCCGCCGCGCGCTCGTTGTCGCGGATGGCGGCGAGGCCGGCGCCGATGCGCGAATGCTCCAGCGCGCGCGCGATGCCGACCGTGCCGATGGCCAGCACCAGCATGACCACGAACATGTACTCGCCCCAGGAGACGAAGGGCGGGATCTCCATCGGGTTGACGATGTAGGCGCCGCGCGAGCCGCCGACATAGTCCCAGTTCACCACCAGCGTCTGCAGCACCACGGCGAGGCAGAGCGTGGCGATGGAGAAGAACACGCCGCGCAGGCGCAAGGTCAGGTAGCCGGTGCCGAGGCCGAGCAGCCCCGCCACCACCGCGCCGGCGAGGATGCCCGGCATGAGATCGAGCCCCGTCGCCTTGCGCAGCGCGATCGCCGTGTAGGCACCGGCCGCCATGAATCCGGCCGCGCCGAAATTCACGTAGCCCGCGTAGCCGCCGAGGATGTTCCAGGCGCTGGCGAGCACCACGTACTGCAGGATGAAGTAGCCCGCGAAATAGCCGTAGTCGTTGCCGATGGCGCGCAGGATGACCAGCAGCGCCACGCCGAGGCCGATGGCGCCGAGCCAGAACACCGCATGCCGCGGCGGCGCGGCGATGGCGGCGCGGGTCAGGGTGGTCGCGCTCATGCCGCCCGCCCGAACAGGCCCTGCGGCCGGAAGGCCAGCACCAGCAGCAGCCAGCCGAAGGCGACGGCCGGCGACCAGGACGGGCCGTAGAAGGTGGCGGTGACGTTCTCCACCACGCCGAACAGCAGCGCCGCCGTCACCATCCCCGGCAGGCTGGCCATGCCGCCCATGATGACGATGGCGAAGACCCGGCCGATGAAGATCTGCCCGGAGGATGGCTCGACCGGCTGCACCACCACGAGCGCGCCGCCGGCCATGCCGGCGAGTGCGATGGAGATGCCGAAGGCGAGGCGCTTGATCTTCACCGGATCCACCGCCATCAGCCGCAGCGCGTCCGCATCCTGCGCCACGGCGGCGATGGCCAGCCCGGTGAAGCTGCGCCTGAGCCACAGGATCAGCAGCCCCACCACCGTGACCGCCAGCGCCGCCGGCACCAGCATGCGCAGCGGCAGGTCCACCTCGCCCAACCGCCAGGTGATGAAGGCGTAGGGTGGATCGAGGAAGCGCTGCTCCGGACCGAAGGCCATGACCAGCCCGACCTCTACGATGAAGATGACGCCGAAGAAGAAGGCGAGGCCCTGCAACGCTTCCTCGCCGCGGCGTTCGAAGAAGTGGTGGTAGAAGCCGTAGATGCCGATGCCCACCAGGTAGAAGAGCGGCGCGACCAGCAGCGCCACCAGCAGCGGGTCGAGCCCGAGCGCGGTGCCGATCGCAACCACCACGAAGGCGCCCATCACCATCAGTGCCGGATGCGCGATGTTGACGATGTCCAGCATGCCGAAGGAGATCGCCAGGCCCGCCGCGGCGGCGGCGTAGAGGCCGCCCAGCAGCAGGCCGCTGACGATCCCGTTCAGCAGCAGCGAGAGTTGCGGATCCATCTCCCTCAGGCCGGCGCGCCGTAGGGCGTGCGCAGCGTGCCGGACTTCAGGTTGGCCGGGTGCAGGATCACCTTGGCGCCCGGCCGCTTGTACTTCTCCAGGTCGCCGTCGCGGATGCCCTGGAACTGCACGAAGAGGTTGCGCTCCTCCGCCCATTCGCCGAGCGCGCTGAACCGGATGTCGCCGACCACGGTCTTGAACTCGTTCGCGCGCATGTCGGCGGCCAGCGCCGCCTGGTCGATGCGTCCGACACGGCCGAGCGCCTGCTCCACCACCTGCATCTGCGCATAGGCGAAGGGCTGCAGGTAGTTGCCGAGCGGGTCAACCTGCTCGGCATGGGCGCGGGCGCGGTACTTCTCCTGGAAGGCCTCGATGCCGGGGAAGCGCATGGTGGGCTCGGGCGAGTAGACGTCCCAGTTCACCAGGTTGTTCAGGATCGGGCCCATCTGCTGCTGCACGGCGGCGATCTGCGGCCCGATCATGCCGCCCCCGAGGATCGGCGCGGTCATGCGCTGCTCGCTGATGGCGCGCAGCAGGCCGTTGGAATCCGGCGGGTAGGAGGCGAAGAACACTACGTCCGGCCGGGTCGCCGCGATGGCGCGGATGGTCGGCGCGAAATCCACCGTGGTCGGCGGGTAGGAGCGGTCATAGACGACGCGCAACCCGCGCTGGCGCCCGAGATGGCGGACGCTCTCGGCGGCCTTCTGCGCGAACTCGTTGTCCACGGCAAGTATCGAGACCGTGCGCGGTGGCGTCGGCAGGGTGAAGGCCACGTCGAGGAAGCCGCGCCCGTAGGTGCCCTTGATGTCGTCGCCGGCGACGTTCATCGAGAAGTAGCGGTCGTACTTGAAGGCCTCGTTCACGCCGGCGCCGAACAGCGACACGTAGGTCATCCGCCGCTGCATGATCACCGGCATCGACGGCGCGATCATCACCGTGGCGTAGGGCGAGACCACGATGTCCACCCGGTCCACGTCGATCAGCTTCGTGTAGAGCGCCGGCACCGTGCCGGGGTTGGTCTGGTCGTCGTAGAAGACCAGCTCCACCGGCCGGCCGAGGATGCCGCCCCTGGCGTTCACGTCCTCCTGCCAGATCTTGTGCGCGAGCAGCGAGGACCGGCCATTCGCCGCCAGCCCGCCGGAGAGCGACATGGCGTAGCCGATGCGGATCGGGTTGGCGCCTTGGCCAAGCGCGGCGGGCGAGACGAAGGCGCCGCCCGCAAGCACGAGCCGCCCCAGATCGCGGCGGGTGATGGTGCTCATTCTTGTCCTCCCTTGCAGTCCTTCCGGCCGCGTCTATTCGGCGGCGGGCATGATGCGCGATGGGTCGGCGCCGACCCGCCCGCCCGTCTCGCCGGCGGCACGGCGGGAAAGGCGGAAATCGTAGCGGATCGCCGGCAGGTCGGCCCTTGGCGCGCCTGGGACGCCCATCGCGGGCGCGACCACCAGCGACTGCGAGACGCCGAACACCGTGTCGCTGCCGATGTTCGGGTCGTCGGCCAGGTAGAGGGCCGTGACCAGCTCCCGGTAGCCCGGCGCGGCGACCAGGACGTGGATGTGCGCCGGCCGCATGCCGTGCCGGCCCTGGCGCTTCACGAAGGGGCCGACCGGCCCGTCCATCGGGATGGAGTAGCCGACGGGCTTCACCGTACGCATGTGGAAACGCCCGTCCGCGTCGGCACGGAAGCGGCCGCGCAGGTCCATCACCGAGGCATCGGCCGCCTGCAGGTCGTAGAGACCGGCGGCATTGGTCTGCCAGATGTCTATCTCCGCCCCCGGCACGGGCCGGCCCGCGGCGTCCAGGATCTGGCCGAAGATCACGATCTCCTGCCCGTCCGTCGCGTGCACCGCGATGCTCTCGCCGGGCGCGAATTCGGGCGCCTGCTCCCGGAAGAACGGGCCGAGCAGGCTGGTTTCCGTGCCCGCCGCCTCCCGTCCCGTGGCATCGTGCATCACGTTGACGAGGCGGGAGAGGCCGAGCACGTCCGACAGCAGGATGAACTCCTGCCGGTGCGGCGTGCAGGCCTGGCCCACGGCGGTGAGGAACGCGATGCCGGCCAGCCATTCCTCCGGCGTCAGCTCCACCTCGCGCGCGAAGGCGTGCAGGTGGCGCACCGCGGCCTCCATCACCGTGCGCAGGCGCGGATCGGGGGTGGTCGCCATCTGCGCGAGCACTTCGCGGGTCACGCCCTCATGGTCGAGGTCCTGCATCGGCGTTCGCTCCCGGGGGGCATCCCTTCGGGCGCCCTGTCACGCAGGATGCGCGCCGGGGATCGCCGCGGTCAATCGGCTTGCTGCGCCTGCCGATGCGCGAAATTCGCGCGGTTCAGCGCCAGGCGGTGGTCGAGGTAGCGCAGCGGCGGGTAGCGCGGCGGAGCGTCCGGGCCGGTGCAGCTCGGCACCACGCGAATCACCGCCTCGTTGTCCGGGCCGTAGAAGAAGGGGATGGCGTAGCGCGGCTCCCGCCCCGCATTCACCACGCGGTGCGGCGTCGGCGCGAAGCGGTCGTTGGAATAGCGGCCCAGCATCTCCGCGGTGTTCACCACGAAGGTGCCCGGGATGGCCGGTGGGCGCAGCCACTCGCCTTCCGGCGTGCGCACCTCGAGGCCGGGCAGCCGCGACTGCGCGAGGAAGGTCGTGAAGTTGGTGTCGATGTGCGGCGCGAAGCCGAACTGGTCCCCGGCCTCCTCCGGCTGCGGATCGTAGCGGATCAGCCGCAGCGTGCAGGTGGGGTCGCGGAAGTCGGGATCGAAATGGTCTGGCGGCAGGTCCAGTGCCGCGGCGAAGACCGGCAGCATGCGGTGCGCCAGCGCCTGCATCGCCGTGAAATAGGCCATGGTGGCGGCGCGGAACTCCGGCATGCCCGCCGGCCAGCGGTTCGGCGCCAGCATCGGCTTGGCCGCAAGGATGTCGGGATGGTCCGGCGGCAGGTCCTTGATGATGTAGAAGCTCTCGTTGAGGTTCGGCTTGCGGTTCGCATGGATGGTGGAGGTGCGGATCATCTGCGCGCCCTGCGGCAGGTAGCCGACGTTGATCTCGCCCACCTGCAGCGGCAGCTTGCGCTCCGTCGGCAGCGCGAAGAATTCGGCGGCGGCGGCGAAGCAGGCATCGGGGAGCGCCTGGGAAACGCCGTGATTGGCCAGCACCAGGAACCCGGTGTCGCGGCAGGCGCGCGCGACGTGCCGCGCCAGCGCCGACAGCGCGCCCGTCCCGCCGGCCAGGAAGGGGCCGATGTCGAGCACCGGGATGCGCCCCCCGCTCGCATCCTGCGTCCCGCCATCCATGCGCCGTCTCCCCGACCATCCACCGTCGAACGAGGCAACCACCGCACGGCTTTCCACCCGTGCAAACTCGAACACCGTCGGGCTACACTCCGTCGGCATCGGGGACACTCCCTCTGCGTCGTGGTAAGTCTTTCCCGCAGAAGAACTTTCGCCGATTCAGAGCCCCGATGCACCTGACTCTTGCGAGAAATCCGGGATAGCAGCCTGTCGGATTTGGGCTCCCTACGCATCAACTTTGCGGCCAGACGGCCACCTGCGCCACAACGATTCTCTGGGATACGGCGACGCGCAACGTGCGGCCGTTTGGTACGGAACGATCGAGCGAATCCGACAGGCTGCTAGAGCAATATCCGATCGGGTGGATTCACCTGATCGGAGGCTGCTCTAGCCCGGGCTCGTCCCGCCTTTCGCCGGCGGAAGGTCCACCCGGATGTGCAGCTCCTTCAGCCGGGCCGGCTCCACCACGGAGGGCGAGCCCATCATCAGCTCCTCCCCCTGCTGGTTCATGGGAAAGAGGTTCACCTCGCGCAGGTTCGGCTCCTCGGCCAGCAGCATGACGATGCGGTCGATCCCCGCCGCCATCCCGCCATGCGGCGGCGCGCCGTAGCGGAAGGCGTTGAGCATGCCGCCGAAGCGCTCCTCCACCGCCTGCGGCGGGTAGCCCGCCAGCCCGAAGGCCTTCACCATGATCTCGGCGCGGTGGTTGCGGATGGCGCCCGAGGCCATCTCGTAGCCGTTGCAGACCACGTCGTACTGGAAGGCCGGAATGGTCAGCGGGTCCTGGGTCTCGAGAGCCTGCATCTCGCCCTGCGGCATGGAGAAGGGGTTGTGGCTGAAATCAACCTGGCCCGTCTCCTCGTTCAGCTCGAACATCGGGAAATCGACGATCCAGCAGAAGCGGAAGCCGGAGGTCTCCGAGAGGTTCAGGTCGGTGCCAAGCTTGAGGCGCGCCTGGCCGGCGAGCTTCGCGGCCTCGTCCGGCTTGCCGGCGGCGAAGAACACCGCGCCGCCGGGCCCGAGGCCGCAAGCCTCGCGGATGGCCACGGCGCGCTCGGCTTCCAGGTTGCGCGCGATCGGGCCCTTCGGCCCCTCGGCGTCGAAGGTGATGTAGCCGAGGCCGCCGGCGCCCTGCTCGCGCGCCCACTCGTTCATCCTGTCGAAGAAGCTGCGCGGGTTGGCGCCGGCGCCTGGCGCCGGGATCGCGCGCACCACGCCGCCCCCGGCCGCGATCTTCGCGAAGAGCCCGAAGCCCGATCCGGCGAATTGCGCGGTGACGTCGCGGATCACCAGCGGGTTGCGCAGGTCCGGCTTGTCCGTGCCGTAGTCGAGCATCGCCTGCGCATAGGGAATGCGGCGCCACGGCCCGCCATCCACGTGGCGCCCCTCGGCGAAGCGCTCGAAGGTGCCGCGCAGCACCGGCTCCATCGTCGTGAACACGTCCTCCTGCGTGACGAAGCTCATCTCCACGTCGAGCTGGTAGAACATCAGGGTCCGGTCGGCGCGGCCGGCCTCGTCGCGGAAGCAGGGGGCGATCTGGAAGTAGCGGTCGAAGCCGGCCACCATCGTCAGCTGCTTGTACTGCTGCGGCGCCTGCGGCAGGGCGTAGAACTTGCCGGGGTGCAGGCGCGCCGGCACCAGGAAGTCGCGCGCGCCCTCCGGCGAGGAGACCGTCAGGATCGGCGTCTGGAACTCGTTGAAGCCGGTGGCGATCATCCGCTCGCGGATGTCCTGGATCACCTGCGCGCGCAGGATCATGTTGCGCTGCAGCCGCTCCCGCCGCAGGTCGAGGAAGCGGTAGCGCAGCCGCATCTCCTCCGGATAGTCCTGCTCGCCGGCGACCTGGAAGGGCAGGACGTCGGCGGCGGACTGCACCGCAAGCTCGCGTATGCGGAGCTCGATCGCGCCGGTGGGCAGGCGGGGGTTCACCGTCCCCGCCTCGCGCGCCACGACGTCGCCGGTCACCGTGATCACGCTTTCGGGCCGCAGGCGGTCGACGGCCTCGAACACCGGCGAGCCCTGCGGCACCACGCACTGGGTCAGCCCGTAATGGTCGCGCAGGTCGATGAACAGCAGCCCGCCATGGTCGCGCTTGCGGTGCACCCAGCCGGAAAGGCGCGCCGTGCTGCCGGCATCGGAGGCGCGGAGCGCGCCGCAGGTGTGCGTGCGATAGGCGTGCATGGGTGTCGGGAGCCCCGGGTGATCTGCGCGGGGTATGAGCGGGCGGCCGTGCCCCCCGTCAACCCTGGCGCTGATTGAAAACGGCGCCGTGCCCGCTTATTCTGGCTATCCGGTAGCCATAAGGATTGGGCCATGGCGCTTTACAGCGTGGCGGAGGCGAAGAACCGGCTGCCCGCCTTAATCGCGGCGGCCGAGCGGGGCGAGGCGGTGACCATCACCCGGCACGGCAAGCCGGTGGTGGAGATCCGAGCCGTCGGGGCGCCGACGCCGGTGCGCAGGCGCAGCCCGGCCGAGGGCCTTGCCTGGCTGCAGGAGGAGTTGGCGAAGCTGAACCTGCCCCGCTCGGACGTAGACAATGTCGCGCTGATCGATGAGATGCGCGAGGCGGATGTCGATCCCGGGATTGCCGACCGCTGGTGACCACGCTCGACGCCAGCGCACTCGCTTCGATCTTCATCGAGGATGCCCATAGCCCAACGGTGCGAGCCTGGCTGCGGGTCCAGTCGAGCGCGCCGGCCGTCAGCAGCTTCGCCGCGGCGGAATTCGCCGCGGTGGTGGGCAGGCGCCTCCGCATGCGGCTGCTGCCGCGCGACGCTGCCGCGTCCCTGCTTGCCGTCTTCGACACGTGGCTGGCAGCCGAGGCCGAAGCGGTGGATGTCGTCCCCGAGGACCACCACGTCGCGGCCACCTTCGTCCGCCGCTTCGATCTCGGCCTGCGCCTACCCGATGCGCTGCATCTCGCGGTGGCGCTGCGCCTCGGCCTGGAGCTGCTCACTTTCGATGCGCGCCAGGCCGCCGCGGCGCGGGCGCTCGGCGTGGCCTGCGACCCCGCCAGCGCGGCCTGACCGGCGCTACGCCGCGCTTGCCGCGTCCAGTGCCGCCACGTCCTCCGCGGCCAGACGCAGCTCCGCCGCCTTTGCAAGCTCCGCCAGCTGGTCCGGGTTGGTCGCGCTGGCGATCGGCGCCGTGATCCCGGGCTTCGCCAGCTGCCAGGCGAGCGCCACCTGCCCCGGCGTCGCGCCATGCCGCGCCGCCACCGCATCCAGCGCCGCCAGCACCCGCATGCCCCGCGCATCCAGGTACTTGCTCATGCCGCGGGCGCCGCGCGGGCTCTTCGAGAGGTCGGCCTCGCTGCGGTACTTGCCGGTCAGGAAGCCGGAGGCCAGGGCATAGTAGGTGATGATGCCCACCCCGTGCTCGATGCAGAGCGGGACCAGGTCGGCCTCGATGCCGCGTTCCATCAGGTTGTAGTGGGGCTGCAGGCTCTCGTAGCGCGGCAGGCCGTGCTTCGCACTGGCCTCCAGCGAGGCGCGCAGCCGCGCGGGGCTGAAGTTGGAGGCGCCGATGGCACGCACCTTGCCGGCCTCCATCAGCGCCTGGTAGGCGCCGAGCGTCTCCTCCGGCGGCGTCACCTCGTCGTCGCGGTGCGACTGGTAGAGGTCGATGCGCTCGATGCCGAGCCGGGCCAGCGAATCCTCGACGGCGCGGGCGATGTAGGCGGCCGAGAGCCCCTTGCCCTTGCCCGGCATCTCGATGCCGCACTTGGTGAAGATCAGCACCCGGTCCCGCACGCCGGGCCGCGCCTTCAGCCAGGCGCCCATCAGCCGCTCGGATTCGCCGCCGCTGTGGCCGGGCACCCAGGCGGAATAGACGTCGGCGGTGTCGAGGGCGACCAGGCCCCGCTCCACGCAGCCATCCAGCAGGCGGAAGGTCATGGCCTGGTCCGCCGTCCAGCCGAAGACGTTGCAGCCGAAGATGATCGGCGGGACCTTCAGGCCGGACCGGCCGAGCTCGCGGTGTTCCATGGCAGCGTCTCCATTGCGGGGGGAAGCTTGCCCCCGGCCCCGCGGCAGCGCCAGGGGTGGGGGGATCGCCTGCCCCGGACGGAGGTTTCGCCGGATCGCGCGCCGGGCTAGAAGGGCTGCACATGAGCCGCCGTTCCCCCGGCCACGGAGTCGCCTCCGTTGCCGCCCGCCCCGCAGGCGCCAGCCCCGCGCCCGTCCTGATCACCACGACCGAGGACCTCGCCGCCCTGTGCGGACGGCTGGCGCAGGAAGCCTTCGTCACGGTCGATACCGAGTTCATGCGTGAGCGGACCTATTGGCCCGAGCTCTGCGTGGTGCAGCTCGGCGGCGCGCGGGAGGTCGCGGTGGTGGACGCCCAGGCGCCGGGGATCGACCTCGCCCCGCTCGGCGCCCTGCTGGCCGATGCGCGCGTGATGAAGGTGGTCCATGCCGCCCGGCAGGACGTGGAGATCTTCCTGCTGAAATTCGGCGCCGTGCCGACCCCGATCTACGACACCCAGATCGCCGCCATGGTGGCCGGATTCGGTGACCAGGTCAGTTACGACCAGCTCTGCCGGTCGCTCGCCGGAATCGGCATCGACAAGGCGCACCGCTTCTCGGACTGGTCGGCGCGGCCGCTCTCGGCCAGCCAGATCGCCTATGCCGCCGCCGACGTCATCCATCTGCGCCGGATCTACGCTGCCCTGACCGAGCGGCTGGAGCGCGAGGGCCGCACCGCCTGGGTGGCGGAGGAGATGGCCGCACTGGCCGAGCCCGCCACCTACCTCGTCGATCCCGACAGCGTCTGGGAGCGCATGAAGCCGCGCACCCACAACCGCCGCTTCCTCGGCGTGCTGCGGGCCATTGCCGCCTGGCGGGAGCGCGAGGCGCAGCGCATCAACATCCCCCGCGGCCGCCTGGTGAAGGACGAGACGCTGCTGGAGATCGCCGCGACGGCGCCGGAGACCGTGGCCGAGCTGGCCCGCGCCCGCGGCATCTCGGAGGGCTTCGCCAAGGGCAGGAGCGGCACCTCGCTGCTCGCCGCCATCGCCGCGGCCAAGGCCCTGCCCGAGGATGAGCTGCCCGAGGCGCCGAAGGAGCAGCGCCGCGGCCCGCCGCCCTCCCCCGCCCTGATCGCGCTGCTGAAGGTGCTGCTGGCCGCGAGGAGCGAGGAGCATGGCGTGGCGCCGAAGCTGCTGGCCAGCAGCGACGACCTGGAAGCCCTGGCCGCCGATCCGGAGCCGGACCTGCCGCTGCTGCATGGCTGGCGCCGCGCCGTCTTCGGCGACAGCGCCCTGGCGCTGAAGGCCGGGCGCCTCGCGCTCGGCGTCGATGGCCGCAGGATCGTGCTCATCCCGGCGCGCTGACGTCGCCCCCGGCGATCGGCTTGGATGCCGCCGCTCGTGGCGACCGGGCCGTCAGGGGCCGGGCGGCGGCCGGAGCGGCGCGCTCGGCAGCACCGCCGGCGCGGCCCCCGTCGGCAGCGGCGCGCGCAGCCTGCCGGCGACGCCGTCCACCATCGCCTCGATCAGCGTGAACACCGCCTCCAGCGCGAAGCCCACGAAGAAGGCGACCGCCGCGAGCGAGAGGGTGAGATCCGCCACCGTCACCGGATGGTCACCGCTCCAGACCGCGCCGAGCAGCCCGCCGAGCACCGTGGCGAGCAGCACGCGCAGCACCGAATGCCAGCCATCGCGGATTTCGAGCGTATGGTCCGAGAGCCGCTGGTCGAGCCGGCGCAGCACATAGGCGCAGCCGCCGATGCTGCCCATCAGCAGCGGCAGCACGAAGCCGGAGAGCACCGCGATGATGCCGCCGGTGCGCATCTCCGTCCGGTTCCAGTCATGTGCCCCCACCGGCGATCCGGCGGGGATCGGCGGCACCTCGGTATCGGCGCAGCTGTTCCCGGCGAAGCGCCACAGCGGCACGAAGCGCTGCGTCCGGCAATTCCAGTCCTGCAGGCGCAGGAACACCAGGGCCTCGCGCTTCGCCGCCTGCGCCCATTGCGAGCACAGCGCCTGCGCCTGGGAGCCCGCCTCGCCGCCGGCGGGGGCACGCCAGCGGCGCTGGTCGCCCTCGCCCTCGGGGCTGCAGAAGGGCAGGAAGGCCGTCGGTGCCGCGCCGCCGGCCGCGCCGGATACCCCGGCGGGTCCCCCGCCCTGCGGCTGCGCGGCAGCCGCCGGCTGCGCGATCCAGGCGGCCTGCGGCAGCTTGGCCAGCTCGCCGAAGATGGTATCCAGCTGGGTCCGGACCTCCTGCAGCTGCTGCATCATCCGCCGCCCGTCGTCGACATGCGCCAGCAGCGCCAGCGCGCAGAGCATGGCCACCGCGACCCAGGCGATGATCAGCTTGACGACGAGGCGGAGGCGCCAGACGCGGGCGCGCACCTCCTCCGGCGGCTCGTTGCCCTCCAGCGCCGTGCGCAGGTAGGCGCTGGTCAGCCGGATCGTGCTCGCATTCGCCGGCGCCGCCTGGCGGCTCAGCACGTCCACGCAGGCGGCAAGCGCCTCGATCTGCGCGTGGTCGGCGGCGATCGCCGTCGGATCCGCGGTCAGCACGTAGAGCGCCGAGTTCCCGACCTCCGGGCCGGAGACGGCGACGCCGAGCGCCCGGTCCGTGCGGCGGGCCACGTGGCGCAGCAGCAGCCGCCCGTCGTGCTGCAGGTCGCGCACGAAGTCGATGGCGCCGGACGCGTCGGCCCGCGGGCCGGCCTGCGACAGCGGCGGCAGCGTCGAGTCGTCGGGCATGGTCGGGCGCCTCCGGACCGGTTCAGTGCCGATCCTAGCGCCATCCTGGGCGCCCCGCGCATCCCGTGAATGCATGACCCGCGGGCAGGCGCTCAGCGCGGCCGGTCGCCGCCCACCCGCACCTCCGGCTCCAGGCCGAGCGAGGCGGCCAGCGCCTCCACCCGGCGCAGCACGCTCTCGCCGGCGAAAACGCCGCTGCCCTCGGTCAGGGTCAGCACCAGCCGCCCGCCCGCGCGCGCCAGCCAGGTGCCGGCCAGCAGCACCGGGGTGCCGCCGCACAGCGTATAGGCCAGGCGCAGCGCCGCCCCGAGCGCCTCGGCCCGGCGGATCGTCGGCACGTCCAGCAGCACCCGCGTCGGCGCCAGGCAGGGCGCGTCCGGCCCGGCCTCGTAGCGCAGCGCCGCGGTGAGGGCGAGGAAGGCGCGGGCATGGTGGTCGAGCCCGACGCCGTGCTGGCGCAGGACGCGCAGGAACACCTGCTCCGCGCGGTATTCGGGATGGTCGTGGCTGCCGCTGTCGGACACCCAGCAGGCCGCTTCCCGCAAGCCCCGGTGCCGCGGCTCCTCCCCCGGGAACAGCGGATCCGTCCAGGCCAGCAGGGCCTGCGGCAGCCCGGCGTCGCGGCCCCAGCGATAGGCCACCTCCCGTGCCGCCGCGAGCAGCGGGTCGAGCGCCCGCTCGGCCGGGTCGAGCAGCCGCGCATACCAGCCCTCGCGCAGCCCGTTGGCCGAGAACACCACCCGCGCCGCACCGGTCACGCGCAGCAGCCGGCGCAGCACCACCGCGGCGAAGGGCAGGTCCGCGAGCCGCTTCTGCGGCGCGCCCGGCATGCGTTCCAGCACCCGCCGCGACGCGGCGAGGACCACGCTGGAGAGGTCGCGCGCCTCCTCCCGCCGCAGCACGTAGTGGTGCACGATGGCCAGCGGGTAGTTGGTCTGGGCGATGTGCATGCGGGCCAGCGCGCGGAAGGCGCCGCCGACGAGGTAGAGATCCCGCCCCTCGCCCTCGCGCAGCCATTTCTGGCGCGCCAGCTCCTCCTCGGCGATGGCGCGGGCGCGGACGACGTCGCCGCCCGCGCGATCCGAGAGCCGCAGCGACCCCAGCGGCAGGGAGGCGCAATGGCCGATCCCCCCGTCATCGAGGCGCACCAGCTCGAGCGACCCGCCGCCGAGGTCGGCAAGCACGCCATCGGCGCCGGGGAAGCCCAGCAGCATGCCCTCGGCCGAGAGCCGCGCCTCCTCCAGCCCATCGAGGATGCGGATCGGCACCTCCGGCATGCGCGCGCGCAGCGCCTCGACGAAGGCCGGGCCGTTCACCGCATCGCGCACCGCCGCGGTCGCCAGCACCTCGATCGGCTCGGCGCCCATGGCGCGGGCCACGGCGTGGTAGCGGCCGAGCACGGTCAGCGCGATGCCGATGCTCTCCTCGTTCAGGCGGCCGGTCTGCTGCAGCCCGCGGCCGAGGGCGAGCACCGCCTTCTCGTTGAAGATCGCCTGGGGATTGCGCCCCTGTCCCTCGAAGACCACGAGGCGGACCGAATTGGAGCCGAGATCGACCACGCCGCTGCGCGGCAGACGTTGCCCTGTCCCGCCGGACAGCGCGCCATGCCAGCCGAAACCGTTCAAGGCGCGAGACCCATCCTGTTCGCCCGCTTGTGGCGGAGCCGGCGCGCCCGCGCCAGCCCCGGACGCCACTGGTCAATCCTGCGCCATCCGATCCGGCCGCAGCCGCTTCGGCATGGCGGCGGCGCCCTGGCGATGCAGCGCGCTGCCGCGGCCGGAGAGCGAGGGGTTCGTCATGAAATATTCGTGTGCCGAGACCGGCTTCGGCCCCGCCGGCAGGCGGCGCCATGCGGCATCGGGGCCGAGCTGCCAACTCTGTGCCGTGTCCTTCAGGTTCACCACCATGATCTGGTCGAGGATCTGGGCATGCACCGTCGGATTGTGCACCGGCACCAGGGTCTCCACGCGCCAGTCCATGTTGCGGGCCATCCAGTCCGCCGAGGAGATGTAGACGCGGGCGCGGCGCGAGGGCAGCCGATGGCCGTTGCCGAAGGCGTAGATGCGGCTGTGCTCCAGGAAGCGGCCGACGATGGACTTCACCCGGATGTTCTCGGAGAGGCCCGGCACCCCGGGGCGCAGGCAGCAGATGCCGCGCACCACGCAGTCGATCTTCACCCCTGCCCCGGAGGCGCGGTAGAGCGCGTCGATCAGGATCTCGTCGACCAGGCTGTTCATCTTCAGCCAGATGCCGGCGGCCCTGCCCTCCCGCGCGTGGAGGATCTCCTGCTCGATGAGGCCGAGCAGCGTCGGGCGCGTGGTCAGCGGGCTGAAGGCGAGCCCCGACATGCTCTCGGGCCGGGCATAGCCGGTCATGAAGTTGAACAGCTTGGCGGCGTCGCGGGTCAGCGCCGGATCGGCGGTGAAGAACGACAGGTCGGTGTAGATGCGCGCCGTGACGGGGTGGTAGTTGCCGGTGCCGAAATGCGCGTAGGAGCGCAGCGCCGCCCCCTCCCGCCGCACCACCAGGCTCACCTTGGCGTGGGTCTTCAGGTCGACGAAGCCGTAGACCACCTGAACCCCGGCCGCCTCCAGCTCGCGCGCCAGGGCGATGTTGCGCTCCTCGTCGAAGCGGGCCTTCAGCTCGACGGTGGCGGTGACGCTCTTGCCGGCCTCCGCGGCCTCGATCAGGGCGCGGGCGATCGGGCTGTCGCGGGAGGTGCGGTAGAGCGTCTGCTTGATCGCGACCACCGCGGGATCGCGCGCCGCCTGCCGGAGGAACTGCACCACCACGTCGAAGCTCTCGTACGGGTGGTGCACCACGATGTCCTTGGCGCGGATCGCCGCGAAGCAGTCGCCGCCGTAGTCCAGGATGCGCTCCGGGAAGCGCGGCGTGTAGGGCGTGAACAGCAGGTCCGGGCGGTCGTCCACGATCAGGTGCCGCAGGTCCGAGACGCCGAGCAGCCCGTCCACGACGAAGACGCCGGCACGCTCGGAATCGAGCTCCTCGGCGACGAAATCGACCATGTCGGCATCGGTCTCGGCACTGACCGAGAGCAGGATCGAGCGCCCGCGGCGGCGGCGCTTCAGCGCGCTCTCGTAGGAGCGCACCAGGTCCTCGGCCTCCTCCTCGAACTCCACGTCGGTGTCGCGGATGATCCGGAACAATCCCTGGTCCGCCGGCACGAAGCCGGGAAACAGCTGGCCGAGGAACAGCGTGATCAGGTCCTCGAGCAGCACGAAGCGGATGGTCCGGTCGGCGGCGTCGAGCGCCGGGAGGCGGACGAAGCGGTCGATCTGCGGCGGCAGGGGGATCAGCGCCCGCATCGTGCCCGCATCCTCCTCGCGCACCAGCTTGAGCAGCATGCAGAGCGCGAGGTTGGCGATGAACGGGAAGGGATGCGCCGGATCGACCGCCAGCGGCGTCAGCACCGGGAAGACCCGCTCGGCGAAATACTCCTCCGCCCAGGCGCGGTCGGCGGCGGTGAGCTCCTCGAGCGTGCAGACCACGAGGCCGGCGTCGCGCAGGAGCGCCCGCAGCGTGCGCCATTCCTGCTGCTGCTGCTCGATCAGCGCCACCGCGCGGGCGTGGATCTCGGCGAGCTGCTGGATCGGCGTGCGCCCGTCCGGCGAGAGCTTGGCGAGGCCCGCGCGCTCCTGCCCCACCAGCCCGGCGACGCGCACCGAGTAGAACTCGTCGAGGTTGGAGGCCGAGATCGCCACGAAGCGCAGCCGCTCCAGCAGCGGATGGCGCAGGTTGGCCGCCTCCTCCAGCACGCGGGTGTTGAAGTCGAGCCAGGACAGCTCGCGGTTGATGAACCGCTCCGGCGAGTCCGGAGCGATCGCCGGCGTCTCGGCCTTGCTGGCCCGCAGCGGCGCGAGGGGCGACAGGGTCTCGGGCTCGGCAAGCGACATCGGCGGGAGCACTCCTTCCCGCCAGCCTACAGCAGCGGTGGCGTCCGCGGCGAGGACCCTCCGGAAATCGCAACCGAATCGTCATCGACGGTTGCGGCCCCGCCCTCCGCAAGGTCGGCGAGCGCGGCCAGGGCCAGCCGCCTGGTCAGCCTCCCGCCCGCGGCGAGGCAGGCGCTGTCGAGCCGCGCCGCCGCCGCGGCGATCGTGGCGGCGTCGCGTGGCAGCCGGGCCAGCAGCCAGGCGCGGAACCCGCCATCCACCCGCAACTGCCGGTCGGCGAAGTGCTTCGCCAGCAGCGCATCCAGCAGCGCCTCCCCAGGCGGATGGACGGGAACCGCGGCGGTGCCGCGCAGCCGCGACCGCAGGTCGGGCAGCTCTACCGGCCAGCGCGCCGGCGGCACCCGCCCGGCCAGAAGCAGCCGCACCCCGCGTTCGGCGCAGAGATTGATCAGGTGGAATAGCGCCGGCTCATCGGTCACGCGGTCGGCGTCGTCCAGCACCACCCCGGCCGCCGCGGGCAGCTCGGGCAGGTCGCGCAGCGTGGGCCCGCCGCCGGGCAGGGCCGCGAAGCCGTGCCGGGCGGCGGCCCAGGCCAGCAGGTGGGTCTTGCCCGATTTCGGCTCGCCCCAGAGCGCGATGCGGCCGAACGGCCAGTCCTGCGGACGATCCAGCCAGGCCAGCGCCTCGGTATTCGAGGCATCCTCGATCAGGTCGGCCGGGTCGTAGGAGGCCGTCGCAGCCGGCAGGGGCAGGGGCAGCTGGGTCGCGCGGGTTCCGCTCACTGGTGCACCTCCGGGCTGTCGGGCGCTGGGCCGCGGAGCGGCGTGGCGTCCGGCCGCCCGAGCCCCTGGCGTGACGGCCTGCTCCGCGCGCCGCCGGACGGCCAGGCCGAGACCAGCCGCACGCCAGGCGCCGGGAGATCGCGACGGACCACAGGGCGGTGCGCCAGGACCGGCCAGCCAGAGCGCCAACCGGCGAGCGATCCGCGCGACCTCCCAGCCCGGGCAAGCCTACCCCGAACCGAGGAGGTCGGCCCATGCCATTCTTCGCCGGTCCCGACTCGTCGCCGGTCCCGACTGGGGCGGCACCGCGCATGCCGCCTGCGTCATCGATGCCAGCGGCGCAGCGCCCGCGGAGGGCTTCTGGCCGGGTGCCGACGAAAAACTGGCGGACCAGGCCTGGGCCTGCGGCTCGGTGGCGCCCGCGGCACCGTGCAGCCTGAAAGCACATGCGGCGCGCGGCCTTGGGAAATCGTGCACCAGCCCCAGTCGTCCGGACGCCCGACGGCCCCCGCTCGAACCGAGAAACGCCGAGTTCGTCCCCGGGCCCGCTGATCCGTCGGCTGGCGACGGCGGCCGTGAGCTTCGCGGCCCGAGCCGCGAGGCGGATGCTGCCATGACGCCCGACTTGGACCGCGAGCTGAAGAGCACGGCGTTTGATCGACACGTCCAGCTGCCCACGTTCCGGGGCGGAACTGCGCGTCCTGTCCGTCACCGCTGGTCACGACCCCTGTGTTCCTCCACGCCATGCCTGTCTTCATCCTGCTCCGACGCACCGCACGTCCCACTTGAGTTCCGCCACCGGCGGAATCGAGGATGACGTCGCAGCTGCCGACCCGCGCGGCTTCGGCCATGCCGCGAAAGACCGTGGCGCGAACGACGCCATCGCGCTCCGGGAGCCCGGCGAGGTCCGGGCGGCGGCTGTTCGCGCAAACCTCGGCGCCGGACAGCGCTGCCAGCTGGCACGCGAAGCGGCCGACGCCGCCCGCCGCCACGGGAAGCGATGCCGCCTGCGCATCGGTGACATGGGCCGGGATGACGGCCGGCGCATCGCCGCGTGCGCGGGCGAGCTCCGCCCAGCTGCCCGGCGGCGTGAACCCGAAGACGCGTGACTTCGCGGCCGCGCCGCGGCCGTCAGCGGCCGCCGTCTCGATCACCGCTGTGGCCTGCAGTCGGCTCCGGCGTGGTGCGGGCGGTCGGGTTCGAACCGACACTCTGGACTCCAGAAGCGGATTTTAAATCCGCTGCGTCTGCCAATTCCGCCACGCCCGCGATACTGCCGCCAGCCGCTTCCGCGCGCCTCGCACCCGGGGCCATTCAGACGTCCCCGGAGGCAAGGTTCCCGCGCGCCGCAACCTACTGCCGAAACTGGGAATTCTCAACTCGGCGCGATGTCTCCGGCGGGGCAGGCAAGGTGCCTTTCAAGTCCGCTGCGCCTGCCAATTCCGCCACGGCCGCGACGTTGCCGCCGTGCGTTCCCGGGCGCCCCTCAGCTGCGCCGCGCCAGAGGCACGCCCAAAGCCCGCGGATGCATCGCTCTGACGCCTGCCAGCCGACTGCCGGGATTGCTGATTCCAGATTGCTGATTCAGGCCGTCACCATCGCAAGGCGGGGTCGACAAACCATGCCTTCAGTCCGCCCCGTCCGCCATTCCGCCGGGCGGGCGCAGGCTTGTCGGGCGTGACGCAGGGCCAGGGTCCGCCCCGGACCCCCTGCGAGCGGCGCCACGGGGATTCCGCTGCTCCATGCGGGGCACGCGAATGCTACGTCCCCTCCTTCACGATCCGCCGGCAATGCTCCAGCGCCGCCTCCATCAGGTTGTCGCTGGCCTCGGGCGTGCGGAAGGCGGCGTGCGGCGCCAGGGTGGTGTTGCGCAGCCCCCACAGCGGGCTGTCCGCCGGCAGCGGCTCCACGCCATAGACGTCGAGCGCGGCGTGGCCGAGCCGGCCGCTGCGCAGCGCCGCGGTCATCGCGTCCTCGTCGACGATCGCGCCGCGCGCCGTGTTCACCAGGATCGCGCCCGGCTTCATCTGCGCGATCCGCTCGGCGGAGAGGAAACCCCGCGTCCCGTCGCTCAGCAGCAGGTGCAGCGAGACCACGTCGCTCTCGGCCAGCAACCGCTCCAGCGGCACGAATTCCACGCCCGGGATCGCCCTGGGCGAGCGGTTCCAGGCGATCACCCGCATGCCGATGCCGTTGCAGAGGCGCGCCATCTCCGCGCCGATCCCGCCCGTGCCGATCAGCCCCACCGTCTTGCCGGTG
Source organism: Acetobacteraceae bacterium (assembly GCA_019750465.1). Classification (GTDB taxonomy): domain Bacteria; phylum Pseudomonadota; class Alphaproteobacteria; order Acetobacterales; family Acetobacteraceae; genus JAIEOP01. The sequence goes on from JAIEOP010000194.1 coordinate 38,815, forward strand.
AGCTGCATTCCCACCGTCCGCGGCCACTCGCCGGCACGCACCGCGGCATCCATGGCGGAGATCTGCCGCGCCGCGTCCCACATCAACGCGAAGGCGTGCTCGGCGACCGCGGTGTCGCCATAGCCCTTGATGATGTGCACCTCGACGCCGCATTCGTCCCGCAGCGCATCCGGGTCCATGTAGCTGCGCGCGCCGGTGCCGAGGAAGACGATATGCTTCAGGCCGGTGCAGCGCTTCACGACCTCGACGGGGAATTGCGTGTGGTCGTCGATGGCGATGGCGTGGCCCTCCAGCAGGCCGGGCAGGTCGGCGGGGGTGATGTCCGGGTTGCGGTGGATCGCCACCGGCGGGTCGTCCGCGCGCAGCAGCCGCTCCGTCACCGCGGCGAGCGAGTCGTTGGCGTCCACGAAGATCGCGCGCATGGCCCTCTCCTGTCCTTCGGCGTTCTTCTAGAGCCTGTTACTGACCATAGGCCAGAGCGGCGCGATGGAGCACGAGGCAGGCGAAGCCGATGAAGTGCAGGCCGGCCACGGTCTGCGGCAGTCGCTCGTAGTCGCGGACGAGGCGGCGGAAGCGCGTGGCCCAGGCGAAAGAGCGCTCAACGACCCGGCGCCCGGGCAGCAGGACGACGCCTTGCCTCGCCTCGGGCAGCGTGACGACCTCGAGTTGGATGCCGTGCTGGGCGGCGGCCTCGGCGGGCTTCTGGCCCCCATAGCGCTGGTCGGCGAAGGCGACATCGACGCTGGACCTCGCCGGTGACGTCCTGGACGGCCGCTCCAATTTCGGCGAGGGATGCAACCCTGGCCGATCGGCGACGCTCACGCCTTCCACCATGGCAGAGCCCTGAACGTGTCGGATCCCGTGGACGCCCAACCGGAGGCGGAATTCCTTCTTGTCGAAGGCTGGATGCTGGGAGCGGCCATGGATGAGGCGGCCATGAGCGAGGTGATGCGGGTGCCGCCCGCCAATGACGCGTAACCCCCCGGCAAAGTCCTAACCGGCGCTGGCGCGGAGCGTCGGCGGCGTCGCCCCTTGAGAACGACACTGCGTTGAGGCCATGATCGCGGCACCGCATCGGCCTTTCTGTTGCCGAGAGGACAGGTTCGCACCGTCCCCGCGCAAATCAGCTCCGTGCCAGCGCGCAACCGCCGTCCGCCATGGGGCGGAAGGCCTGCTCCGGCGGCGTTGTCTGCAGCACCTTGTAGAGATCCCAAGCCCCGCGGCTCTCGTCGGGCCGCTTCACCTCGAACAGGTAGGCCGGGTGCAGCTTGCGGCCATCTGGCCGGATGCTGCCGGCCCCGAACGCGTCATCCTCCGTCGGCAGCGCCTTCATGCGCGCCACGGCCTCCGCACCGCTCGCCTTGGCTGCGGCGACGCCCATCTGCGCCGCCGCCTTCAGGTAATGCAGCGAGGCCGCGTAGGCCCCCGCATGCGTGCTGGCGATCCCGTTCGCCTCGGGCACCAGGGTGCGGGCGCGCTGCGTGAAGGCGCGGGTACGGTCGTTGAGATCCCAGTAGAAGCTCTCGGTGCAGATCAGCCCCTGCGCGGTGCGCAGACCGAGCGAGCGCACCTCGGTCAGGAACATCAGCAGCGTGGCGAGGCGCACGCCGCGTCGGGTCAGGCCGAACTCCGCCGCCTGCTTCACGCAATTCGTGGTGTCCGTCCCGGCATTCGCCAGCCCGATCACCTTCGCCCCCGTCGCCTGCGCCTGCAGCAGGAAGGAGGAGAAGTCCGTCGTGCCAGGGAAGGGCGTGCGGACGCTGCCCAGGATGCGCCCGCCGGCCTGCCGCACGAAGTTGCCGGTATCGCGTTCCAGCGCATGGCCGAAGGCGTAGTCGGCGGTGATGAAGAACCAGGTGTCGCCGCCGGCCCGCACCGTGGCGCCACCCACCGAATTCGCCAGCATGTAGGTGTCGTACGTCCAGTGCACGGTATTCGGCGTGCAGGCGCGCCCGGTGAGGTCCGAGGTCGCGGAGGAGGTGTTCAGCATCACCTTGTTCTTCTCGCGCACCACCTCGTTGACCGCGAGCGCCACGGAGGAGGCACCGATATCCACCACCGCATCGACGCCGGCCTGGTCGAACCACTGCCGCGTGATGTTCACGCCGATGTCGGCGCGGTTCTGGTTGTCGGCGAAGACGACATCGACGTTGAAGCCGCGCCCGGCGAATTCCTGCGCCGCCAGGCGGGTGCAGGCGACGGAGGTGGGGCCGGTCACGTCGCGGTACATGCCGGACATGTCGGCCAGCACGCCGATGCGGATGGTGTTGGCGGCCTGCGCGCGGGCGCTGCGCCAGGGCAGCCCGCCAAGGCCGGTGCCCATGGTGGCGGAGGCTGCGGCGCTCGCCAGGAGCGCGCGTCTTGCGATGGTCATGGCAGCAGCCTTCCCTGGACGGCGGTCTCGTATGGCAGCCGGAATGGCCGAGGGACCGCTTCGTCCCACCGGATATAGGTTGGAAACCACGCCGGTGCGAGCCATTTGAGACGATGGCCGGGCCTGGCGACCGGCACCCCCGCACGACCGCCGCTTCGGTGACACCACCGGGGCGGCCGGCGCATGGTCCCGTCGCATGGCGCCCTGCCCTGGCCGCTTGCCGTCCTTCCCCTGCGCAGCCAGCATCGCAGCATGCAGCACATCGCCGACGCTGCGGCCGCGCTGGAGCATGGCCGCGTCTCCGCCTCCGCCCTGTTCGAATCCGCCCTCGGCCGAATTGCCGACCCCGGCGGGGAGGGCGCCCGCGCCTTCACCGCCGTGCACGCCGAAAGCGCGCGGCGCAGCGCCCAGGCGATGGACGCGCTGCGCCGTGCCGGGCGCGCGCCCAGCCCCTGGGCCGGCATCCCGGTCACCATCAAGGACCTGTTCGACGAGCGCGGCCACCCCAATCGGGCCGGCTCCGTCGCGCTGCAGGGCGCAGCCCCGGCCGCCGCCGACGCGCCGGTGGTGCGGCGGCTGCTGCGCATGGGGTTCATCGTGATCGGCCGGACGAACATGGTGGAGTTCGCCTTTTCCGGCCTCGGCGTGAATCCGCATTTCGGCACGCCGCTGAGCCCGTGGGACAGGGCGACGCGACGGTTGCCGGGCGGCTCCTCCTCCGGCGCCGCGGTCGCCGCGGCGGACGGGATGGGATTCGGAGGCCTCGGCACGGATACGGGCGGCTCCTGCCGCATTCCGGCGGCGCTCTGCGGCGTGGTGGGCTACAAGCCGACGGCGCGGCGCATGCCGATCGCGGGCGTGCTGCCGCTGGCGCCTTCGCTCGACAGCGTCGGGCCCATCGCGCGCAGCGTCGCCTGCTGCGCGCTGCTGGATGCCGTCATCGCCGGCGAGGAGGATCCGCAGCCGCTGCCGCATCGCTCCGTGGCCGGGCTGCGGCTCGGCCTGCCGCGCGGCACCTTCCTGACCGAGGACATGGAGCCGGCCGTGTCCGCGGCCTTCGAGCGCGCGCTGGCCCGCCTCTCCGCCGCGGGCGCGCGCATCGAGGTGTTCGACCTGCCGGAGTTGGACGAGATCTCCCTGGTGAATGCCACCGGCGGCTTCGCCGCCAGCGAGGCCTGGGAATGGCACCGCGGCCTGATCGCCCGCGCCGGCGACCGCTACGACCCGCGCATCCTCGCCCGCATCCGCCGCGGCGAACGCATGGCGGCGGCGGACTACGTGGCGCTGGTGAACGCCCGCGCCCGCATCATCGCGGCGGTGGCGCGGCGCACCTCGGCCTATGACGCCATCATCGGCCCGACCTGCCCGCTGGTGCCGCCCCCCGTCGTGGCTGTCGAGGAGGAGCGCGAGTACAACCGCATCAACATGCTGCTGCTGCGCAACACGGCAGTCGGCAATTTCCTGGATCGCTGCTCGATCAGCCTGCCGGTCCATCGCCCCGGCGAGGCCCCGGTAGGGCTGATGCTGACCGGCGAGGCCATGGCGGACCGGCCCCTGCTGACCGTGGCCGCCGCGGTGGAGGCCGTGCTGGCCGGCGCTTGAGCACGACCCTGCGGGGAAGCGCCGCCCCGCCCGCGTCGGGCCACGCCATCCGGCATCACGGTCCGCGGCATCAACGCCGCCGGCGCGGCGGCCCTCGGCACGATCCGGGACCGTCCTGCGGATCGGCCGTGAATCTTCCTCAAGCTCGCGCGTCCGGGACCCGAACCCTGCCGTCCAGCGTGTGTTGCGACCGCACGGCGCGGACGGGACGGCGCGGACGGGACGACGCGGGCGGCAACCCGGGCGACCAGGGTCAATCCCGGCCCATGATGGCACCAGGCACTCCGCCGTCCACTCCTCCGTCCCGCACGCGTCGCGCCATCCGCACTGAGCCGCCGGAAGCGGCAAGGAGACAGGCCATGACGCAGACCACCCCGAATTCGGTTCCGGCCGGCGCACGGCGCCGCCGCAGGCGGCCGCTCGCGACCGCCGCCTCCGTCCTGGCGCTTGGGCTGGGCGGAGCGGCGATGGCGCAGACCCAGCCCGGCACGGCCCCGGCCTCAGGCACGGCGCCGGCCACGGG
>JAIEOP010000070.1 GCA_019750465.1 Acetobacteraceae bacterium
ACCGACCTCTCCTTCGTCGAGACGCATGACTGCTTCACCATCGCCGAGCTGCTGGAATACGAGGCGATGGGGCTGGCGCCGGAAGGGCAGGGCGCGCGCGCCGTGCTCGAGGGCTGGACGGCGAAGGACGGCAGGCTGCCGGTGAACCGCTCCGGCGGGCTGAAGGCGAAGGGCCACCCGATCGGCGCGACGGGCGTCTCCATGCACGTGCTGGCGGCGATGCAGCTGACCGGCACGGCCGGCGCGATGCAGCTGCCGGACGCGCAGCTCGGGGGCGTGTTCAACATGGGTGGCGCGGCGGTGGCCAACTACGTCTCGATCCTGGAGCGGGTGGGGTAGCGGCGACCGCACGGCGAGGGACGATTTTGGATGCGGAGCGGGCTCGCCTGACGGCATGATCCCCCCGAACCGGCCGGAAGAGCACCGGCCGGGCAGGGAGGTGTGCATGCATCAGGCCACAGGGACGCCGCGGCGGGTGCCGCGGCGCGCGGTGATCCAGGCCGGCATCGGGGCGACGCTCGCCGCGGGCGGGCTGCCGGGCGCGGCGCGGGGCGACACGGACTGGCCCAACCAGCCCGTGCGCTACATCAACCTCTTTCCCGCCGGTGGCGCGACCGACGTGATGTCGCGCCTGTTCTGCCAGAAGATGGGCGCGCTCACCGGCCAGCAATGGGTGGTGGAGAACCGCTCCGGCGCGGCCGGCAATGTCGGCCAGGCGGCGATCGCGCAGGCGCGGCCGGATGGCTACACGCTCGGCCTCGGCAGCGTCGCCACCCTGGCGGTCGGTCCCTCCATCTACGCCAACCTGCCGTTCAACCCCGTGCGCGACTTCACCTACGTCTCCGGCATCTGGCAGGTGCCGAACGTGCTGTTCCTGAACCTGGATTTCCCGGCGCGCACCCTGGCCGAGGTGATCGCCCATGTGCGCGCGAACCCTGGGAAGTTCCAGTTCGGCTCCGGCGGCGCCGGCACCACGCCGCACCTGACGATGGAGCTGCTGAAGCAGCGCGCCGGCATGGACATCGTGCACGTGCCCTATCGCGGCGGCGCGCCGGCGCTGATCGACCTGCTCGGCGGCCGCATCCAGATGGCCTTCGACAACATCCCGACCGTGATCGGCACCATCCGCGAGGGACGGGTGCGCGCCGTCGCGGTCACCTCGCTGCAGCGCAATTCGGCGTTGCCCGACGTTCCGACGGTCGCCGAGATGTTCCCGGGCTTCGAGATCACCTCCTGGGGCAGCCTGGTCGGGCCGGCCGGCATCCCGGCGCCGATCGTCGCGCGGGCCAATGCGGTGACGCGCCAGGCGCTGGAAAGCCCCGACCTGATCCGCAGCTTCGCCGACAATGGCGGCACGCCCTGGTACACCACGCCCGAGGGGCTGGTCGCCTTCCGTGCCGAGCAGGAACGCATGTTCGCGGAGCTGGTGCGGATCTCGGGGGCTCGCGTGGAATAGCGCCGGCCCCGAGGGCTCGTGATCCCGCGCGGCTTGGGCGGCGCGCCGCGATGGGCTAGCATCCCTGCCGGCTTTGGCGGCGCGGAGGGGCCTCGGCGGAGGTGGACGATCCCTACAAGGTCCTCGGAGTCGCGCGCGACGCCGCGGCCGAGGATATCCGCAAGGCGTATCGGCGCCTGGCCAAGCAGTGGCATCCGGACACCAACCCGGACAAGCCCGGCGCCGAGGCGCGGTTCAAGGCGATCAGTGCCGCCTACGCCCTGCTCTCCGACCCCGAGCTGCGTGCCCGGTTCGACCGTGGCGAGATCGACGCCGCCGGCGCCGAGCGCGCACCGGCCGGCGGGGGGTGGCGGGACTGGGCGGAGACCGGGCGCGGCGCGCGCTACCGCTCGCAGCCCGGCGGCTTCGAGGACCCCGGCGGCGGCTTCGACGAGGCGGACCTCGAGGAATTCCTGGCCCGCGCCTTCGGCACCCGGACCGGCGCCGGCGCGCGGCCGCGCGGCCCGATGCGGGGCGCCGACATCCGCGCCACGCTGCGCCTGCCCTTCCTCGACGCCGCGCGCGGCGCGGTGCGGACCGTGACGCTGCCGGATGGGCGGACGGTGCAGCTCACCATCCCCGCCGGCACCGAGGACGGCACCGTGCTGCGCCTGGCCGGGCAGGGCATGCCGGGCGAGCCCGGCGCCCCCGCCGGCGACCTCCTCGCTGCCGTCGAGGTCGAGCCGCATCGCTTCTTCCGGCGTGAGGGCAGGGACATCCTGCTGGAGCTGCCGGTGACCCTGAAGGAAGCCGTGCTCGGCGCGAGGATCGAGGTGCCGACCATCGCCGGACCGGTCACCTTGACCATCCCGCCGCGCTCGGCCGACGGGTCGCGCCTGCGGCTGCGCGGCCGCGGGGTGCAGGGCGGCCATCAGGTGGTGGTGCTGAAGGTGCTGGTGCCGACCGGCGTGGAACCCGAGCTGGAGGCCTTCCTCAAGACCTGGACGCCGCGCGACAGGACCAATCCGCGGGCGGGGATGCTCGACCTATGATCACGCTCGAGGAGGTCGCCGGGCGCTTCCCCGGCCTTGCGCCGCAGGAGGTGGTGCTCTGGATCGAACGCCGCTGGCTGCGCGCCGAGCGGGCTGCCGATGGCGGCACCTGGCTGCTGACCGAGGTGGACGTCGCGCGGCTCTCCCTGCTGGTGGAGCTGCGCGTCACGCTGGACCTGGACGAGGAGGCGATGCCGGTCGTGCTCTCGCTGCTCGACCAGCTCTACGACGCACGCCGCGCGCTGCGCTGCCTGCTGGCGGCGCTGGAGGATCAGCCGGAGGCGCTGCGCCGTGCCGTGCTGGACGCGGCGGCGTGGCAGGCGCGGGACTGACCGGGCCTGGCGGTCAGCCCGGCAGCAGCAGCATCGCCGCCGCCTGCGCCGCGATGCCCTCGCCGCGGCCGGTGAAGCCGAGGCGCTCGGTCGTGGTGGCCTTCACGCCGATGCGGCCGGGTTCGACACCCAGGAGGTCCGCCAGCCTTGCCACCATCGCGTCCCGGTGCGGCCCGATGCGCGGCCGCTCGCACAGCAGCGTAACGTCGGCATTGGCCAGCACGCCGCCGCGCGCAGCGATGCGCCCCGCGGCATGCCGCAGGAAGACCGCGCTGTCGGCGCCCTTCCAGCGCGCCTCGGAAGGCGGGAACCAGCGGCCGATGTCGCCCTCGGCCAGCGCGCCGTAGATGGCGTCGCAGAGCGCATGGATGCCGACATCCGCGTCGGAATGCCCCTCCAGCCCGAATTCGCAGGGGATGGTCACGCCGCACAGCACCATGGGCCGCCCGGCCTCGATTCGGTGCACGTCGAAGCCGGTGCCGACCCGGGGGATCAAGGTTGGGATCAAGCGGGCCCTGAGCGATGCCTCCACCCGGGCCAGGTCCTCCGGGACGGTGATCTTCACATTGGTCTCGGCACCCTCGACCAGGGCCACCGCGGCGCCGGCGAGTTCCAGCAGCTGCGCGTCATCCGTCGCCTCCACCCCGGGCGGCGCGGCGCGATGGGCGGCCAGCAGCGTGGCGAAGCGGAAGGCCTGCGGTGTCTGGGCGCGATGCAGGCCGGCGCGCGGCACGGTCTCGGCCACCAGGCCGGCGGGGCCGGCGCGCTTCAGGGTATCCGCCACGGGCTGGCCGGGGATGGCGCCGGGTGCCTCCGCCAGCGCCGCCAGCAGCCGGGCGACGGTCCCGGGCGGTACCACGGGGCGCGCCGCATCGTGCACCAGGACGATCGCGGGGGCGGGGTCGCGTGCCGCCAGTGCCTCCAGCCCGGCATGCACGCTGGCCTGGCGGGTGGCACCGCCCGGCACCGGGGGCAGGGCAGGCAGGCCGGCGAGCAGGGCCGCCACGCGCGCCTCCTCTCCGGCCGCGACCACGGGCAGGATCTCGGCGACCAGCCCCTCCGCCAGCAGCGCCTCGGCGGCATGGCGGATCACCGGGCGGCCGAGCAGCGGCAGGTATTGCTTCGGGGTGGCCGCGCCGAAACGGGCGCCATGGCCGGCAGCGGTCAGCAGGGCGGTGACGCGGGTCATCGCGGAGCATTACCCTGCCGCAGCCGGGGCGTGAATTCACCGGTCCGGCGCCAAGCGGCCGACCCCGTGCGGGACAAGCGCCGCGCCGTCTGCCGCTGCGTGCGGCACAGATGTGCGATGCTGCGTTGCGATGCTGGCGCCGATCGCCTAGTTTGCCCAAATCATGAGCAACAACCAGACCCCCTGCCAGGACCGCGTGCCCGGCCTGCGCCCCATCCAGCTCGATGCGGTGCGCATCGCGGTGCCGGTCTACGTGGCGCCGATGTCGGGGGTCAGCGACCTGCCGTTCCGCCGCCTCGCCCGCCGGCTCGGGGCGGGCATGGTGGTCAGCGAGATGATCGCCTCCCAGGCCATGGTGCGGGAGAACCGGCAGACCCTGAAGATGGCCGAGGTCGATGGCTTCGGCGCACCCTCGGCGGTGCAGCTCGCCGGTTGCGACCCGGCGGTGATGGCAGAGGCGGCACGGCTGGCGGTGGATCGTGGCGCCGCCGTCGTGGACATCAATTTCGGCTGCCCGGTGAAGAAGGTGGCGCTGGGCCAGCAGGCCGGCAGCGCCCTGATGCGCGACGAGGTCGCGGCCGCCCGCATCCTGGAGGCCACGGCGCGCGCAGTCCCGGTGCCGGTGACCCTGAAGATGCGCATGGGCTGGGACCACCAATCTCTGAACGCGCCGCGCCTGGCCCGCATCGCCGAGGCGGCCGGCATCCGCCTGGTCACCGTTCATGGCCGGACCCGTCAGCAATTCTATACCGGCACCGCCGACTGGGCCTTCGTGCGAAGGGTGAAGGAGGCGGTGGCCATCCCGGTGCTGGTCAACGGCGACATCCTGACGGTGCGCCACGCCGCCGAGGCGCTGGCGGCCTCCGGCGCGGATGGCGTCATGATCGGGCGCGGCTGCTATGGAAGACCTTGGTTTCCCAGCCAAGTAGCGGCATTTCTTCAGACTGGACAGGAGCCCCCTGAGCCGGCGCTCGCGACGCAATTGGACGTGCTTCTCGAGCATTACCGAGACATGCTCCACCACCATGGCACCAACACGGGCGTGCGCCTCGCTCGGAAGCATATCGCGTGGTATTCCAAGGGTTTGCCGGGATCGGCCGAGTTCAGATCTCAAATCAACCAGCGCGACACGCCAGAGGGGGTGGAGGCGCTGATCCACGCCTTCTACCAGCCCCTGCTGGATCTCGGGCTGGAGGCGGCACGCGCTGCCTTCCACGCCCGCGGCATTGCCCGTGGAGGCGAGGCCGAGGACGCCGACTCGCCCGCACCCGCACCAAGGCGGCTCGCGGCATGAGCGGCCTGCTCACGCCGCCCCGTCCCCGCGGCCGCCCGGCTGCCGCGCCTCCTACCGAAGCGCCGGCCGGGTTGCTGCCGCCCGACACCGCCGCGATCCTCTCCGCCCTGCCGCTGCCGGCGATGGTGCTGGATGAGGAGGACCGGTTCCGCTACGCCAACAATGCCGCCGAGCTGTTCTTCCAGATCTCCTTCGCGTCGCTCACGGCGCTCCGCCTCGGCGACCTGCTGCCGCGGGATTCCCGGCTGTTCGGCCTGCTTGCGCAGGTGCGGGCGCAGGGCGGCCAGGTGGCGGACCACGACCTCACCCTGGAAAGCCCGCGCCTGCACCGCCGCGGCGTCACCGCCCATGGCGCGCCGCTGCCCGAGCTGCCGGGCGCGGTGGTGCTGACCCTGCAGGACGGGTCGAAGGCGCAGATGCTGGACCGCCAGCTCAATTCGCAGGGCGCGGCGCGCGGTGCCTCCGCCATGGCGGCGATGCTCGCCCATGAGGTCAAGAATCCGCTCTCCGGCATCCGCGGCGCGGCGCAGCTGCTGGAGGCCGGCGTTTCCGAATCCGACCGCGAGCTCTGCCTGCTGATCCAGGACGAGGCGGACCGTATCCGCGGCCTGGTGGACCGGATGGACATGTTCTCCGACCGCCCGGTGGAACTCGCTCCGGTGAATGTCCACCAGGCGCTCGATCACGTCCGGCGGGTGGCGCTGAGCGGCTTCGCCGCGCATCTGCACATCATCGAGGACTACGATCCCTCGCTGCCGCCGGTCTGGGGCAACCGCGACATCCTGGTCCAGATCTTGCTCAACCTGGTGAAGAACGCGGCCGAGGCCGTTGATCCAGCCGGGGGAGAGATCGTCCTGACCACCGCCTTCCATCACGGCGTCCGCATCGCCGTCCCCGGCTCGCGCGAGCGCGTGCACCTGCCCCTGCAGGTGATGGTGCGCGACAACGGCCCCGGCATCGCCGAAGCGGTGCAGGAGACGCTGTTCGAGCCCTTCGTCACCACCAAGCGCGGCGGGCAGGGGCTCGGCCTGGCGCTCGTCGCCAAGCTGGTCGCCGATATCGGTGGGCTGATCGAGTGCGACAGCCGCCCGGGCCGTACCGTCTTCCGCATTTCGCTGGCGATGCCGGCACCCGGCGCGGCCGGCGAAGCCGCCGCGCCGCTCGGGGGCGCACCATGAGCGAGCCCCGCACCATCCTCATCGCCGATGACGACCGGGCGATCCGCACCGTCCTCAGCCAGGCGCTCGGGCGTTCCGGCTACCAGGTGCGCGCCACCTCCTCGGCCAGCACGCTCTGGCGCTGGGTGGAGGACGGGGAGGGCGACCTGGTCATCACCGACGTCGTCATGCCGGACGAGAACGGCCTCGACCTGGTGCCCCGCATCAAGCGGGTGCGGCCGGAGCTGCGCGTGGTGGTGATGTCGGCACAGTCCACCTTCATGACCGCGGTGAAGGCCGCCCAGCGCGGCGCCTTCGAATACCTCCCCAAGCCCTTCGACCTGAAGGAGCTGCTGGCGGTGGTGGAGCGCGCGCTCGCCGCGCCGCATGTCCGCCCGGAGGGCGGGGAGGAGGGCGAGGGCGACGGCGCCGGGGAGCGGCTGCCGCTGGTCGGCCGCAGCACGGCGATGCAGGAGATCTACCGCACCGTCGCGCGGCTCACGACCACCGACCTGACCGTGATGATCACCGGCGAGTCGGGCACCGGCAAGGAGCTGGTCGCCCGCGCCCTGCACGACTACGGCCGCCGCCGCGCCGGGCCCTTCGTCGCCATCAACATGGCCGCGATCCCGCGCGAGCTGATCGAGAGCGAGCTGTTCGGCCATGAGCGCGGCGCCTTCACGGGCGCGCTGAACCGCGGTGTCGGGCGCTTCGAGCAGGCCGCCGGCGGCACGCTGTTCCTCGACGAGATCGGCGACATGCCGCCGGAGGCGCAGACCCGCCTGCTGCGCGTGCTGCAGGAGGGCGAGTTCACCACCGTCGGCGGTCGCCAGCCGATCAAGGCGAATGTCCGCATCGTCGCGGCCACGCACCGCGATCTCCGCCAGTCCATCCGGCAGGGGTTGTTCCGCGAGGACCTGTTCTACCGGCTGAACGTGGTGCCGATCCGCCTGCCGCCCCTGCGCGAGCGGCTTGAGGACATCCCGCTGCTGGCGCGCCATTTCCTCGATCGCGCCAAGGCGTCCGGCCTGCCCGCGAAGCAGCTGGCGCCGGAGGCGCTCGACCGCCTGAAGGGGCACGCCTGGCCCGGCAATGCGCGCGAGCTGGAGAACCTGATGCGGCGCCTCGCGGCGCTGTACGCGCAGGAGGTGATCGGCGCCGACGCCGTCGCGGCCGAGCTGGCCGAGGCCGAGCCGGCCAGCGACGGCCAGGGCGGGCCGCGCGGGCCCGAGACCCTGGAGCAGTCCGTGGAACGCCACCTGCGCGCCTTCGTCGCCGCCCACAAGGACGGCATGCCGGTGCGCGACCTCTATGACCGCGTGCTGGCGGAGGTGGAGCGGCCACTGCTGCGCCTGGTGCTGGCGGCGACGCGCGGCAACCAGATCAAGGCGGCAGCGATGCTCGGGCTGAACCGCAACACGCTGCGCAAGAAGATCCGCGAGCTCGACCTTCCGGTGGTGCGAGGGCTTGGCTGAGATGCGCGCTCCGGCATCCGGGCGGGACTGAGATGCAGCCCGGCCGCCCGCCGGAGCCTCGCCCGCCGGAACCTGGCCCGCCGGAACCCGGCCCGCCGGAACCCGGCCCGCCGCCGGCCGGCCCGCCGGATGCGGCGAAGCGCGGCTGGCCAGGCTCGATCGGCACCGGCAACGCCCGGCAGGCCGGCGCGGAAGCCGGATCGGAACGCCGCGGGCGGACACGCCGCATCGCCGACCTCCTGCTTGGCCGCGGCATGACGCTGGGGCTGGCGGTCGGCGCGCTGCTGCTCGGCATCGCCACCTTCATCGCGCTGTCGGGCGGCAGCCCCTTCGGCCCCACGAAGCCGGGCGTCGAGCTCGGCCTGATGCTGGTCAGCCTGCTGGTGATCATGGTGCTCGGCGCGTCGCTGGCCGGGCGGCTGGTCCGGGTCTGGGCGGAGCGGCGGCGCGGCTCGGCCGGCTCGCGGCTGCATGTGCGCCTGGTGCTGCTGTTCGGCGTGGTGGCCGTGGTGCCGGCGATCCTCGTCGCCGCCTTCGCCGCGGCCTTCTTCAACCTCGGCATCCAGGCCTGGTTCGGCGACCGCGTGCGCACCGCGCTGGAGGCCAGCCGCCAGGTTGCCCACGCCTATCTGGAGGAGCACCGCAACAACATCCGCGGCGACGCGCTGGCCATGGCCAACGACCTCAACCGCGCCGGCGCCCAGCTGCTGGCCGACCAGGGCCGCAGCTTCGCCCAGGTGCTGGCGACCCACACCCTGCTGCGCGGCCTGACGGAATCGGTGGTCTTCGACCCGACGCTGCGCAGCGTGATGGCGCAGTTCGGCTCCACCTCCTCCTTCGAGCTGGGCCCGCCCCCCGAATGGGCCCTCGACATCGCCCGCCAGGGCGAGGTCGCGGTGCTGCCCGATGAGCAGGAGGGCCGCGTGCGCGCGGTGGTGGCGCTGGACAGCCAGCCCCTGCTGATGCTGCTGATCGGCCGCCCCGTCGATCCGGAGGTGGTGAACAACCAGCAGCGCGCCGAGCGCGAGGTGGCGCAGTACGAGCAGCTCGATCGCAACCGCTACGGCCTGCAGATCACCTTCATCATGATCTTCGCGGTCGCCGCGCTGCTGGTGCTGCTGGCGGCGGTGCTGATCGGCCTGGTCATCGCCAACCAGCTCGCGCGCCCGATCGGGCGGCTGATCGTCGCCGCCGAGCGGGTGCGGGGCGGCGACCTGGCGACGCGGGTGGAGGAGGGGGCGGCGGATGAGGAACTCTCCTCGCTCGCCCGCGCCTTCAACCGCATGACCAACCAGCTTGCCGCGCAACGATCCGAATTGATGCAGGCCTATGGCCAGATCGACGAGCGGCGGCGCTTCACCGAGATCGTGCTGGCCGGCGTCTCCGCCGGCGTGATCGGCCTGGAGGCGGACGGCCGCATCAACCTGCCGAACCGGCGCGCGAGCGAGCTGGCGGGCATCGACCTCGATGCCGCGGTGGGCCTGCCCCTGGCCGAGGTGCTGCCGGAATTCGCACCGCTGCTCGCCGCCGTGCAGCAGGGCGGCGCCGCCACGCCGGAGCGCGACCGGTCCGCCGAGATCCGCATCGGCCCCGCCTCCAATCGCCGCACCCTGCTGGCGCGCATCGGCGTGGAGCAGCAGGGCGGCGAGGTCACCGGCTTCGTGCTGACCTTCGATGACATCACGGAGCTTCTCTCGGCGCAGCGCAAGGCGGCCTGGGCGGACGTGGCGCGCCGCATCGCGCACGAGATCAAGAACCCGCTGACCCCCATCCAGCTCTCGGCGGAGCGGCTGAAGCGGCGCTACCTGAAGGAGATCCAGTCGGACCCGGACACCTTCCGCGCCTGCACCGACACCATCGTGCGCCAGGTCGGCGACATCGGCCGCATGGTCGACGAGTTCTCCGCCTTCGCCCGCATGCCGCAGCCGGTGATCAAGCCCGAGGATCTGGCGCAGGCGGTGCGCGAGGCCCTGGTGCTGCAGCGCGACGCGCACCCCGAGATCGCCTACACCGTCGATCTGCCGGACGCGGCGCCGGTGGTGCCCTGCGACCGCCGGCTGATCGGCCAGGCGCTGACCAACCTCCTGCAGAACGCCGCCGACGCCATCGCCGCGCGGGCGCAGGCCACGGCGCCGCAACCCGCCGAGGCGCCGGACGCGGCAACTGCGCCGGCCGCCATCATCGGCCACATCACCGTGCGATTGGAACCGGCGGAGGATCATGTGGCGATCGCCGTCGAGGATGACGGCGCCGGCCTGCCCGGCGGCGACGAGCGTGAGCGGCTGACCGAGCCCTATGTCACCCACAAGCAGAAGGGCACGGGCCTTGGCCTCGCGATCGTGAAGAAGATCATGGAGGATCATGGCGGCCGCCTGGTGCTCGAGGATCGCCCCCTCGGCGCCGGAGATCCCGCGGCGCCGGCGTCGCCCGACTCGGCGGGTGCGGCTATGCCTGGGGCTGGCGCCGGCGCCCGCGCCGTGCTGATCCTGCCATGGCGCCAGGCGGCACTCGGGCAGGGACTGGACGCGAAGGGCGGCCTGGACATGGGATTGAGACGTGCGCAGGCTACGTGAGAAGAGCGCTGGAGTTGGGATTGCGTTTGGCTTGTAAGATCAATCGCCGGGGAGGGGTGAACGTGTGCAGCAACCTCAGCGTGCGCCGGGCCTTGATCCTTGTCGTGTTCCGGGCGAGGCATCCGCATGGCGCATGAGATCCTCATCGTCGATGACGAGCCCGACATCCGCGCGCTCATCGACGGCATCCTGACCGACGAGGGCTACGAGACCCGGCAGGCGCACAACAGCGATGCGGCGCTGGTCGCGTTCCGCCAGCGCAAGCCCGCGCTCTGCGTGCTCGACATCTGGCTGCAGAATTCGAGGCTCGACGGCCTCGGCATCCTGGAGGCGATGCAGCGCGAGGAGCCGGCGGTGCCCTGCGTGATGATCTCCGGCCACGGCACCATCGAGACCGCGGTGCGCGCCATCCAGCACGGCGCCTACGACTTCATCGAGAAGCCGTTCAACTCGGACCGGCTGCTGCTGGTGGTCAGCCGCGCGCTGGAAGCCTCGCGGCTGCGGCGCGAGAACAGCGAGCTGCGCCTGCGCGCCGGACCGGAGACCGAGCTGGTCGGCGCCTCCACCGCCATGAACCAGCTGCGCGCCGCCATCGAGAAGGTGGCGCCCACCGGCTCGCGGGTGCTGATCACCGGCCCCGCGGGCTCGGGCAAGGAGGTGGCGGCGCGCATGATCCACGCCCGCTCGCGCCGCGCCGATGGCCCCTTCGTCGCGCTGAACTGCGCCACCATGGCCCCGGCCCGCTTCGAGGAGGAGCTGTTCGGCGTGGAGCCCGGCACCGACCCGGCCGCCCAGCCGCGCCGCGCCGGCATGCTGGAGCGCGCGCATGGCGGCACGCTGCTGCTCGACGAGGTCGCCGACATGCCGCTGGAGACCCAGGGCAAGATCGTGCGCGCGCTGCAGGAGCAGGGGTTCGAGCGGCTTGGCGGGGGGACGCGGGTGAAGGTCGATGTGCGCGTCATCGCCACCACCAACCGCGACCTGCAGGCGGAGATCGCGGCGGGGCGGTTCCGCGAGGATCTCTACTATCGCCTCGCCGTGGTGCCGCTGAAGATCCCGGCGTTGCGCGAGCGGCGCGACGACGTGCCGGGGCTGGCGCGGCACTTCATGGCGCGCTCCGGCGAGACCTCCGGCATGCCGTCGCGCGAGATCGCCGAGGACGCGCTGGCGGCGCTGCAGACCTATGACTGGCCCGGCAATGTGCGGCAGCTGCGCAACCTGGTGGACTGGCTGCTGATCATGGCGCCGGGCGAGGCGCGCGACCCGATCCGCGCCGACATGCTGCCGCCCGAGGTGGGCGCGGCGGCGCCGGCCATGCTGAAGCTCGATCGCAGCAGCGAGATCATGACCCTGCCGCTGCGCGAGGCGCGTGAGCTGTTCGAGAAGCAGTACCTGGAGGCGCAGCTGCTGCGCTTCGGCGGCAACATCAGCCGCACCGCGAACTTCGTCGGCATGGAGCGCAGCGCGCTGCACCGGAAGTTGAAATTCCTCGGCGTCCATGCCGATGACCGGCAGCCGAGCCCGGGGGCCGCGGCGGGGCTGTAGGGCAGGGGGCGCGGTCTCGGCCACGGCCGCCGCGAATGGGGAAACCATGTCGAGAATTGCCTATGTCAACGGCCGCTACCTCGATCAGCGGCTGGCCGAGGTGAACATCGAGGACCGCGGCTACCAGTTCGGCGACGGCATCTACGAGGTCGTGCACCTGCACGCCGGCCGCTTCATCGACGAGGATCGGCATCTCGACCGGCTGGAACGCTCCCTGCGGGAGATCGCGTTGCCGATGCCGCTCGCGCGCGCCGCGCTGCGCCACGTGCTGGCGGAAGTCGCGCGTCGCAACCGCGTGACCGAGGGCCTGCTCTACATGCAGGTGACGCGCGGCGTCGCCCGGCGCGACCATGCCTTTCCGGCGAAGCCGGTGCCGCCGGCGCTGGTGGTGACCGTCAAGCGCATCCCGCCCTACCCGACCGATGCGGAAAGCTGGGCCGGCGCCTGCATCACCCACCCCGACCTGCGCTGGGCGCGGCGCGACATCAAGAGCGTGAACCTCCTGCCCAACTGCCTTGCCCGCCAGGCGGCGCGCGAGCAGGGGGCGATGGAGGCCATCCTCTACGACGAGGCCACCGGCATGGTCACCGAGGGCGCTGCCACCACCTTCTGGATCGTCGACGAGCGGGGCGTCATCCGCACCCGCCACCTGGACCACGTGATCCTCCCGGGCTGCACCCGCGGCGCGCTGCTGGCGGAGCTGCAGGCGGCCGGGATCGCCTTCGAGGAACGGGATTTCTCGCTGGACGAGATGCGCCGGGCGCGCGAGGCCTTCATCACCTCCGCGACCTCCTTCGTGAAGCCGATCACCCGCATCGACGGCCAGCCGGTCGGCGACGGCAGGGTCGGCCCCGTGACGCGGCGGCTGTTCGACCTGTTCGCCCGCCACGTGAAGGGCGATCGCAGGAACGCTGCGTGAGCCCGATCGGGGCGCCCAGCGCCATCCTCTGGGACTGGGACAACACGCTGGTCGATGGCTGGGCCGCCATCCAGGCCGGGCTGAACGCCGCGTTCCGCGCCCACGGCCTGCCCGAATGGGACCGCGCGACGGTGCTGCGCAACGTCCGGCGCGCGCTGCGCGAGAGCTTCCCGGAGCTGTTCGGCGCGACGCATTGGGAGGCCGCGCGGGACATCTTCTATGCCGAGGTGCGTGGCTGTCACCTCGACGTTCTGAGGCCCTTGGCAGGCTCGGCGGAGGCCATCGATGCCGCCGCGGCGCTGGCGCCACAGGCGGTGGTCAGCAACAAGCAGGGTCCGCTGCTGCGGGCCGAGGCGGCGCATCTCGGCTGGGACCGGCACTTCGCCGCGCTGGTCGGCGCGGGCGACGCCCGCCGCGACAAGCCCGATACGGCGCCGCTGCTGCTCGCCCTCGACGCGTGCGGCGTCGCCGCGGGGCCGTCGGTGTGGTATGTGGGTGACACCGCGCTCGACATGCAGGCCGCCCGTGCCGCGGGTTGCACGGCGGTGCTGCTCGGCGATGCGCATCATGACGGCGGGCTGGGCAATGCGGCGCCCGATCACGCATTTGCGGGCGGTCATGCGCTGGCCGCGCATCTGCGATCCCTTGCCAAGCGCCATCGCACGGTCAATCTCTGACCTGTCGGTGGGCAAGGCCCGCCGGCCGGGGACGGTCGCCGCTGCGGGCGTGGCCGGTCGCGGGGGCAGGGGATGCCGCCGCGCCGGACCTGCCCGCGAGCGTCCGGGGCAGGGGTGGCGTGTGGCCATCACCCTGTCACGGCGTTGGCCGCCACTCCCGCCACCAACAAGAAGGACGACCCGCCGTGGCCGCCGAGAAGTCCCAGAACGTGCAGGACGTTTTCCTGAACCACGTTCGCAAGAGCAAGACCCCCGTGACGATCTTCCTCGTCAATGGCGTGAAGCTGCAGGGGATCATCACCTGGTTCGACAATTTCTCCGTCCTGCTGCGCCGGGACGGACATACCCAGCTCGTCTACAAGCACGCGATCAGCACGGTGATGCCGGGCGCGCCGATCCAGCTCTTCGACGCCACCGCGGCGGCCCAGGGCGTGGCGGCGCAAGGTGCGACGGTGCAGCGCGAGGGCACGACCCTGACAATGGCCCCGCGTGAGCGCGAGACGAGTCCCGCCGGCGGGAATTAGGGCCATTTCGCGCCCCGGACACGAAAGGCCCGACACGCGCCCCCCGCACGGGCTCGGCGGGCCGCAGCCGGAAGCGGCAAACGACCGCGGCGCCGGCGATATCGCGGTGCCGACGCGTGCCGCGGTGATCCTGCCGCATGAGCGTTCGCCACGCGGCCCCGCCGCGCGCGCCGAGGGCGCCTCCGCCGCGCGTGCGGCCGAGGCGCGGCTGGCCGAAGCAGTGGGCCTGGCCACCAGCATCGGCGTCACCATCCTCCACACCGCGATCTTCCCGCTGCGCGACCGCCGGCCCAGCACCCTGCTCGGCGTGGGCCAGGTCGAGGCGGCGAAGCAGGCCATCGAACAGCACGGCGTCACCGTCACCGTCGTCGATGCCGCGCTGTCGCCGGTGCAGCAGCGCAACCTTGAGCGCGCCTGGGGCTGCAAGGTCATCGACCGCACCGGGCTGATCCTGGAGATCTTCGGCGAGCGCGCCCGTACCCGCGAAGGCGCGCTCCAGGTCGAGCTCGCCCACCTGGAATACCAGCGCACCCGCCTGGTGCGGTCCTGGACCCATCTGGAGCGCCAGCGTGGCGGCTTCGGCTTCCTCGGCGGCCCCGGCGAATCGCAGATCGAGATCGACCGCCGCCTGATCGGCGAGCGCATCGTCAGGCTGAAGAAGGAGCTGGAGCAGGTGCGCCGCACCCGCGGCCTGCACCGGCGTGCCCGCGAGCGGGTGCCCTACCCGGTGATCGCCCTCGTGGGCTACACCAATGCCGGCAAGTCCACCCTGTTCAACGCGCTGACCGGCGCCGGTGTCCATGCGCAGGACCAGCTCTTCGCCACGCTGGACCCGACCATGCGGGCCATCCGACTGCCCTCCGGCCGCAACGCCATCCTGTCGGACACCGTGGGCTTCATCTCCGAGCTGCCGACGCAGCTCGTCGAGGCGTTCCGTGCCACGCTGGAGGAGGTGGCCGCCGCCGACATCATCCTGCACGTGCGCGACATCGCCCATCCCGATACGGCGGCGCAGCGGGCCGACGTGCTCGGCGTGCTGCACGACATGGCCGCGGGGACCGACGCGGCGCTGGACGAGGGCTGGGAACGCCGCGTCGTCGAGGTGCTGAACAAGGCCGACCTGCTGGGCGGCATCGCCGGCGTGCCCGGGCAGGCGGATGGCGGGGCCGCAGGCGAGGCCGCGGCCGAGGGGGCGCCCATCGCCGTCTCGGCACTGACCGGCGAGGGGCTCGACGCGCTGCGGGCGCGGCTCGATGCGCTGCTCGCCGCCGGGCTGGAGACGGTCGACTACGCCATTCCCGCCGACGACGGCGCGCGCCTTGCCTGGCTCTACCGGCATGGCGAGGTCATCGCGCGGCAGGACGCCGACGACGCCTCCGGCGCCGTGCATGTCACGGTGCGGCTCTCGCCCGCTGATCGCGCGCGCTTCGAAGGCACGCCGCTGGCGTGAGCCACGGCATCGACGCGCGGCGCGCCGCCGACATCGCCGCGCTGCTGCGCCAGGCCGCCCGCGCCGAGGTCCTGCCGCGGTTCCGCCGGCTGGCCGACGGCGCGGTGCGCGCCAAGTCCGGGCCGCTGGATCTGGTCACCGATGCGGACGAGGCGGCGGAGCGGCTGATCGCCGATGGCCTGCGTGCGCTCCTTCCCGGCTGCCTCGTCGTCGGGGAGGAAGCCGCGGCGGGCGATCCTGCGCTGCTGGACGGGCTCGGCGACGCCGATCTCGCCTTCGTCGTCGATCCGGTGGATGGCACCGCGAATTTCGTCGCCGGCGTGCCGGTCTTCGGCAGCATGGCCGCGGCGATCCGGCGCGGCGAGGTGGTCGCCGCCTGGATCCACGATCCTGTCGGCGATGACACCGCCATGGCGCTGCGCGGGGAGGGGGCCTGGGTCGAGGACACGGCCGGGCGCCGCCAGGCGCTGCGCGCGGCGGCCCCGGTCCCGGTGGAGCGCATGATCGGCGCCATCTCCTGGGGCTTCATGGCCGAGCCGCTGCGGAGCCGGGTCGCAGCGCGGCTGCCGCGCCTCGCGGCCGCGGTGGGATATCGCTGCGCCGCGCAGGAGTACCGGCTCGCGGCCGCCGGGCACGTGCACCTGCTGGTCTACAACCGGCTGCTGCCCTGGGACCACGCGCCGGGCTGGCTGCTGCACCGGGAGGCGGGTGGCCACGCGGCGCAGTTCGATGGCTGCCCGTATTCCCCGCTGGTGCGGACCGGCGGGCTCATCTGCGCGCCCGACCGGGCCAGTTGGCAGGCAGCCAGGGACGCGCTCGGCATCGGCCGGAACGACGGCGGTTTGCGTCCGGCCCCGGACGCTTCACCGCTGTAGGCCCCTCTCTGATTGCACAGCGGAGTCGCTGCTTCGGGCGACGTTGCCGCCCGGTCGCCGCCCGGTCGCCGGCAGGGCGCCGGCAGGGCGCCGGCAGGTGGCAAAAAATTCACGCTCTCAGGCATGTTATTTTTTCCCGTTTCGTTCGTGGCCTGTGCTGGATCGCCTACCGATACCGAGCGGAAACGTTCTCCGGCATGTGATTTCTGAACGATTTCCGGGTCGATCGCGTCAGCCCAATATGGTGCAGATTCGATATGAGCGCGTTCGCAGATGTTCCAGCATCGTGAACGGGAGTCCGAAATTCGGACCATGCAAACTGGCCCGGCAGGCCGGGCACCCGGCGTGGCGAGTCGCAGCACGAGGAGAGGGTCGTCCTGGCCAGGCCGGCAGCCTTACGTCGTGGCGGGCGACCCATGCCTCACCGGGAGACTCGCCCGGCACTGGCTGCACCGCGACCTAGCCAGGCGATCCGGCCTGGTCGGATCCGGCTCCGGCGCCTCAGGCGCCCGGCTCCGCCGCCTTCACCGCCTGCCACTCCGCCTCCATGGCGTCGAGCGGAACATCCGCCGGCGCCAGGCCGCGGGCCGCAAGGCGCGCCTCCACGGCGTCGAACCGGCGGGCGAACTTGCGATTGGCTGCGTCCAGGCAGGCTTCCGGGTCGATGTCCAGCTTGCGGGCAAGGTTGGCCAGCACGAACAGCAGGTCGCCGACCTCGTCGGCCAGCCGCGTGCGGTCCGCGCCAGGCAGTTCCGCGCGCAGCTCCGCGGCTTCCTCCTCCAGCTTGTCCAGCACGGCCGCGGCGTCGGGCCAGTCGAAGCCCACCCGGGCGGCGCGCCGGGTCAGCTTGGCGGCGCGGGTGAGGGCGGGGAGGCCTGCAGGCACGCCAGCCAGCGTGCCGGTCTCGGCCCGGGCAGCGCGCTCGGCGGCCTTGCCGGCCTCCCAGGCGGCGGTCTGGGCCGCGGCGTCGCGGGCGGCGTCGGCGCCGAAGACATGCGGGTGCCGGCGGATCATCTTCTCCGCAATGATCCGGGCGACGGCGGCGAAGTCGAACCAGCCGCGCTCCTCCGCCATGCGGGCGTGATAGACGACCTGGAACAGCAGGTCGCCCAATTCATCCAGCAGCGGACCGGGAGTTGGGCCGCGGCGGATGGCGTCTGCGACCTCGTAGGCCTCCTCGATGGTGTAGGGGGCGATGGAGGCGAAGTCCTGCGCCCGGTCCCAGGGGCAGCCGCCATCCGGATCACGCAGCCTGGCCATGACCGCGAGGAGTTCGGTGAGCGCCGTTGCGGCGGCGTCGGGGTCGGGCTGCACGGCGGCGGAATTCCTGATCCGGGTGCGGCCTCTCACCGCAAGGCGGCGCTGCGTGCAAGGGGCAGGCGCGCGCGGCAGGGCGCGGCGGACGCGGGGCCATGATCCGGCGCGGCTTATCCCCACGCCGAATTACCGCATAAGATACATTATGGAAAATGATTGGGTTGTGGACAAGCTGGGGAAAACCCGCCCCGGTGGCGATCCGGACGCGCGCCGGACGCGCGACGGATCGCGGCGGCGTGTGCCGCGGCTACAGTGGCGCGACGCGTCGGCCCCGCGCCGCGCGGCCCGGAATGGAACGGCCCATGACCCGCAAGCTGCACCTGGCCTCCGGTCTCGTCCTGTTCGCCTACCTCCTTGTGCATTTCGCCAACCACGCGCTGCTGGTCGTCTCGATCGGCGCGGCCGATGCCACCCTTGCGGCCATCCACCCATGGCTGGTCTGGGCGCCGGTGACCGGCGTGCTGCTTGCCGCGCTGGGCACCCACGTGACGCTTGCGCTCGTCGCGCTGTGGCGCCGCCGGACCCTGCGCTTCACGGCCTATGAGGCGCTGCAGTACGTGCTGGGCTTCGCCATGCCGCTCGCCCTGGTGCCGCACATCGCGCACACCCGCATCGCGGACAGCCTCTACGGCCAGAACTGGGGCTATTACCGGAACATGCTCTCGGTCTACTGGGAGCTCGATCCGGTGCAGGCGCTCAGCCAGGGCGCGCTGCTGCTGGCGGCCTGGACGCACGCCATGCTGGGGCTGAATGCATGGCTGCGGCTGAAGCCCTGGTTCCCGGCCGCCCGCCGTGCGCTCGGCGTCGCGGCGCTGCTGCTGCCGACCCTGGCCTTCGCCGGCTTCGTCGCCGGCGGCAACGAGGCGCGGCTGCGCCTGGCGACCGACCCCGCCTTCCGCGCCCGCCTCATGGCCGACCTGCCGCCGCCGGAGATCCGTGCGGCGCTCGGCCGGAATGCCGACATGATCCGCTTCGCGCTGCTGGCGGCCCTGGCCGGGGTGCTGGGCGCGCGGCTCGTGCGCGACGCGCTGCGCCGCCGCGAGAGCCGGGTGCGCATCAGCTATCCCGATGGCCGCGGCATCGCGGTGCCGCGCGGCTTTTCCGTGCTGGAGGCGAGCTGGCTGCTGGGCGTTCCGCATGCCTCGGTCTGCGGCGGCCGCGGCCGGTGCTCCACCTGCCGGATCCGGGTTGCGGCCGCCGACCCCGCCGCGCTGCCGCCGCCCGATGCCGAGGAGGCGCGCGTGCTGGCCCGGATCAAGGCCACCCCCGACATGCGCCTGGCCTGCCAGCTCCGCCCGCGTGGGCCCGTGCGCGTGGTCCCCCTGCTCGATGCGGCGCAGCCGCCGCATGG
The DNA here is from genome assembly GCA_019750465.1 of Acetobacteraceae bacterium. Classification (GTDB taxonomy): domain Bacteria; phylum Pseudomonadota; class Alphaproteobacteria; order Acetobacterales; family Acetobacteraceae; genus JAIEOP01. Next base: position 19,166 of record JAIEOP010000070.1, read on the forward strand.
CCTGCTGCGCTTCCGCGAACCGCTGCTGCTCGGCGAGGAGCGGGTGGTTGCCATCCTGTTCGCCGATATCCGCGGCTTCACCCGCATCGCCGAGCACCGCCTGCCCTTCGACGTGGTGCACCTGCTGAACCGCTATTTCCGCGCCATGGGCGAGGCGGTGGAATCCGCCGGCGGCCGCGTGGACAAGTTCCTCGGCGACGGGGTGATGGCGCTGTTCGGCGCCGAGGAGGGGCGTGAGGAGGCGGCGGACCCGGCAGCGGCCTGCCGCGCCGGGCTCGAGGGCGCGCGCCGCATGTCGCTGGCCCTGGCGACGCTGAACCGCAGCGTCGGCCCGGAGATTGGCGAGCCGCTGCGGATCGGCATCGGCCTGCATGTCGGGCCGGTGATCCTGGGCGCCATGGGGCATGGCCGCACGGTCGGGCTGACCGCGATCGGCGACGCGGTGAACACGGCGAGCCGGCTGGAAGCGGCGACGAAGGCGCTGGGCTGCGAGCTGGTGGTGTCGCAGGCGGTGCTGGACGCGGCCGGGGTTGCCCTGCCCGATGCATCGGCGGCCCCGCACGAGGTGCAGGTGCGGGGCCGGCACGACCCGCTGAAGGTGCGGGCCGTGCCGCGCGCGGACGCCCTGCCCGCGCGCGGCTGAGTGCTGCCCTGCCCTACAGCACGTCGATGTCGGTGCCGGTGAGCTGGGCCGGCAGGGGGTCCTCGAAGAGGATCACCGTGGTCCCGCAACCCGGATTGGCCAGGCTGATCGCCATGTCCGCCCCGGCCTGGGACGATACTCGCGATATCGTGTTTTCCCGCGTGGGGAGGTCAGCCGACCGGCACCTCCAGCACCATCCCGTCGTAGCCGGGCTCGATGCCTGGCGGCAGCTCGCGCCGCAGCGCGCCGTAGTCCATCTCGATGCTCATATGCGTCAGCACGGTGCGCCGCGGCCGCAGCAGCGCCACCCATTCCAGCACCTGGTCGAGGTTGGCGTGGACCTTGTGCGCGCCCTTCTGGAAGCAGCCCACCACCCAGGTATCCAGCCCCTGCAGGTGCGGCAGGCTTTCCTCCGGCAGCAGCACCACGTCGGTCGAATAGGCGAAGCCGCCGACGCGGAAGCCGAGGGTGTCCATGACCCCGTGGTCCTGGCGGAACAGCGTGAGGCGCATGCCCGCGGCCTCCAGCACCTGGCCGTACTCCACCCGCACGGCGCTCAGCGCGGGCCGGTAGAAGAAGGGCGGCGTCGCGCCGATGAAGGCGTAGTCGAAGCGGTCATCGAGGCGGCTCAGCGTGGCGCGCGTGCCGTAGGCCGGCAGCTCCTTGCCGGTGAAGCGGTTCACCGCGCGCAGGTCGTCGATGCCGAGGATGTGGTCGGCATGCGCATGGGTGAACAGGATCGCATCCAGCCGCGCCTTCCCCGCCGCCAGCAATTGCTGGCGCAGGTCGGGGCCGGCATCGATCAGCAGCCGCCCGCCATCCGGTCCCTCCAGCAGGGCGGAGGTGCGGGTGCGGCGGTTGCGCGGCTCGGCCGGGTCGCATTCGCCCCAATTGCCGCCCTCCCCCACGCCACCGATCAGCGGCACGCCGGCGGAGCCGCCGGTGCCGAGCAGCGTGACCCTCAGCATGGGTGGGCGCGGGCGGGCGATGCTAGGCTGGCCGGAAGGCGCAAGGAGGGTCGCGGCATGGATTTCCCGACGGCGGTGAGAACCTGCCTGCAGAAATACGTGACCTTCGAGGGTCGGGCCACCCGCACCGAATACTGGTGGTTCGTGCTGTTCAGCGTTGGCGTGGTGCTGGTCCTCGGCATCCTGGGCGGCCTGTTCGGCGCGGTGCTGCTGATGGTCCTGGGCCTGGCGCTGCTGCCGCCGGGTGTCGCCGCCGCGGCGCGCCGCCTGCACGACACCGGCCGCAGCGGCTGGTGGCAGCTTGGCCCGGCGGTGCCGAACCTCCTCGGCGAGCTGGTCGGTTCGGACAGCCTGTTCGGCATCCTGCTCGGGATCGTGGGATTGGGGTTCAGCCTGGTGCTGATCTGGTGGCTGGCCAGCCCCGGCGACCCGGCGGCCAATGCCTATGGCCCGCCGCCCGGGACCCGGACCTCGGTCACGCCGCCGCCGCCCGCCGGAACAGGCGATGGAAATTGGCGGTAGTCACCGCGGCGAGCCGCGCCGGGTCGAGGCCCCGGACCTCTGCCAGCACCCGCGCGGTGTGCGCGACATGCGCCGGTTCGCAACGCTTGCCGCGCAGCGGGACGGGGGCGAGGTAGGGCGCGTCGGTCTCCACCAGGATCCGGTCCTCCGGCAGGTCGCGGGCGATCTCGCGGATCTCCGGCGACCTGGGGAAGGTGAGGATGCCGGAGAAGGAGACATAGCCGCCGATCTCCACCGCCTTTTCAGCGAGGTCGCGGCCGGAGCTGAAGCAGTGCAGGAGGAAGTCGAAATCCCCGCCCCGCGTGCGTTCGTCGCGCAGGATGGCCAGGATGTCGTCATCGGCCTGGCGGGCATGGATGACGATCGGCAGGCCGGCGATCCGCGCCGCCCGGATGTGCCGCCGGAACCCCTCGGCCTGCACGTCGCGTGGCGATGTGTCGTAGTGGTAGTCCAGGCCGCTCTCGCCGATGCCGATGATGCGCGGGTGATCGGCCAGGGCGGCCAGTTCCTCGACACTTGGCAGCGGAAGCTCACCGGCATTGTGAGGATGGATGCCGACCGTCCCCCAGACCGTGTCGGGGAAACGGTCGCACAGCGCCTTCACCGCCGCGGCCTGGGCAAGGCGGGTGCCGATGGTGACCATGCGCGCCACGCCGGCGTCGCGGGCGCGGGTGACGACTTCATCGATCTCGGCCTCGGCGAAGTAGTCGAGGTGGCAGTGGGAATCGATCAGCATGGCCTCGTCATGACCGGGCTTGGCCCGGCCATCCTGGTAGCAGGGGGGGGATATGGCCGGGCCAAGCCCGGCCATGACGGGAAAAAGCGCAGCGTCAGGTGCCTATACGGCGATCTCGATCTTGCGGAACAGCGGTGCCGGCGGCGGCAGGGCAATGCCCTCCGGCAGCGGCACCGCCAGGTTGGCCAGTCCCTGCTCCCCCGCCGGCACGCCAAGCTGGTCCAGCAGCGCCGCCATGCTGCCCGGCATGAAGGGGATCAACACCGTGGCGAAGCCGCGCAGCGCGGTGTGCAGGTGGCGCAGCACCACCAGCATGCGGGCCGGGTCGGTCTTCCGCAGTGCCCAGGGCGCCTGCTGGGTAATGTAGCCATTGGCCTCGCGCACGGCATGGAACACCGCTTCCAGCGCCAGGTGGAAATGCTGCTCGTCCAGCAGCCGGCCGACCGTCCCGGGCAGAGCAGCCACCTCGGCCAGCAAGGCTCGGTCCGCCTCCGCCGCCGCCGCCGGCGCCGGCAGCCGCCCCTCGCAGTTGCGCTGGATAAGGCTCAGGGTCCGCTGCGCCAGGTTGCCCAGACCGTCCGCCAACTCCCCGTTCAGTCGCCCGACCAGGGCCTTGCGGGCGAAGTCGCCGTCATTGCCGAAAGGGACCTCGCGCAGCAGGAAATACCGCAGCGCGTCCAGGCCGAATTCCTCGATCAGCGCCAGCGGGTCGATGGCGTTGCCGAGGGATTTCGACATCTTCTGCCCCTCGATGGTCCACCAGCCATGGGCGAAGACCCGCTTCGCAGGCGGCAGACCCGCGGCCATCAGGAAGGCCGGCCAGTAGACCGCATGGAAGCGCAGGATGTCCTTGCCGACGAAGTGCACATCCGCCGGCCAGAACCGCCAACGCTCAGCGTTTTCATCGGGATAGCCGGCAGCGGTGAGGTAGTTCGTGAGCGCGTCCAGCCAGACATACATCACATGCGCCGGGTCGCCCGGCACCGGCACGCCCCAGGTGAAGGAGGTTCGGCTGATCGACAGATCCTGCAGCCCCGCCTTCACGAAGGCCCGCACCTCGTTGCGCCGGCTCTCGGGCAGGATCCCGATGGAATCGGGGTGGCCGGCGGGCAGGTCGTAGCGGCGCAGCAGTTCATCCGCCCACTTCGACAGGCGGAAGAAGTAGCTCGGCTCCCTCACCCATTCCACCGGGGCGCCGCTGGGGGCGTAGCGCACCCCGTCGCGCTCGGTCAGCTCGTCCGGGCCGTAGAAGGCCTCGTCGCGCACCGCGTACCAGCCCTCGTAGTGGCCGAGATGGATCTCGCCGCGCGCCGCCAGCGCCTGCCACAGCGCCTGGCAGGCGCGGTGGTGGCGCGGCTCGGTGGTGCGGATGAAGTCGTCGTGGGAGAAATTCATCCGCTCCGCCAGCAGCCGGAAGGACTGGCTCACCCCGTCGGTGAAGGCCTGCGGCTCCATCCCGGCGTCGCGGGCCGCCTTCTCCACCTTCTGGCCGTGCTCGTCGGTGCCGGTGAGGAAGAACACCTCCTCGCCGGCGAGCCGCTTCCACCGCGCGAGAACATCGGTCGCCAGGGACGTGTAGGCATGGCCGATATGCGGCTTGTCGTTCACGTAGTAGATCGGCGTGGTGAGGTAGACCGGCTTGCGCGACATGGCGATGGCTTAGCACGCGTGCGGCAGGCCCCAAAGCAGGTGGCTCCGAAGCAGGCGCTCCCTGGGTCGGCGGATCAGGCGGCGCGCAGCCAGGCCAGCCCGGTCAGCACCGCCTGCCGCCGGTCGAGGTTCAGCCGCTCCGTCTCCTCGGCCAGCCGGCCGAGCCGGTCCCAGATCGCCGCCCAGTCCGCCAGCGGGCGCGCCGCAACCCACCCCGGCACATCGCCAGCGCCGCGCGCGGCGCTGCGCACCGCGCCCGTCAGCGCCCGCCGCAGCAGCGCCATGAAGGTGACGAAGGCGTCCAACTCACGCCCCCGCCCCGCGACCGCCTCGGCGATCGCATGCAGCACGCGCCCATCCATTGCCGGCAGGACGGCGAGCGCGCGATCCACCTCGGCCTGCATGGCCAGCCCCTCGCCCTCGGCCAGCGCCAGGGCCTGGCCGGGCGAGCCCTCCGCGATGCCGGCCAGGGCGGCACGCTCGGCCGCCGGCATGTCCGGCAGGGCCCCTGCCAGCAGCGCCTGCATGCCGGCCGCATCCAGGGGAAACAGATCGAGCCGCCGGCACCGGCTGCGGATGGTCGGCAGCAGCCGGTCGGGCTGGGCGGTGACCAGCAGCAGCACCGTGCGCGGCGGCGGCTCCTCCAGCGTCTTCAGCAGGATGTTCTGGAAGGCGGCGCTGTCGGCCCGATCGGCCTCATCGATGAGCACGACGCGCCAGCCGCCCTCGGCGGCGGTATGGGCAAGGAAGCGGTTGGCCTCGCGGGCGTCCTCCACCCGCAGCAGCTCCTTCCTGCCCCGGTCGCCGCGATTCGGCTCGAGCGTGATCATGTCGGCATGGGCGCCGGCCGCAACGCGCCGGAAGGCCGGATGCCCGGGCGGGACGTGCAGCGGCGGCTGGCCCGGCGCAGGGGGCGGCAGGCCGGCGAGCAGCCAGCGCGCGAAGCGATAGGCCAGCGTCGCCTTGCCGATGCCGGGCGGGCCGGCGAGCAGCCAGGCATGATGCAGGCGGCCGGCGCGCGCCGCCGCCTCCAGCGCCGCCGCCGCCGTGTCGTGGCCAACCAGCCCGGGATTCGCCCGCGGCTCCGGCAGGCTCACCGGACCCTCGCCCATCGCCCGATTGCGCCCCGCCCGAGGCACTGCCCACGCTCCGCCCTCACCCCACCCCCAGCCTTTCCCGGATCGCGGCCATGATCGCCCCGGTCACCGCATCCGCCTCGGCCACCGCATCCACCACCACGCAACGCCCCGGCTCCGCGGCCGCGATGTCCAGGAACGCCGCCCGGATCCGCTCATGCACATCGACCCCGAGCGCCTCGTACCGGTTGGTCCCGCCCCGCGCCGCCGCCCGCGCCAGCCCTGTGGCCGGGGCGATGTCCAGCACCAGCGTCAGGTCCGGCCCGACCCCCTCCAGCGCGATCGCGGCCAGCCCGTCCCAGACCGCGCGCGGCGTGCCCTGCCCGGCCACCTGATAGGCGAGCGTCGAATCGGCAAAGCGGTCGCACACCACCCAGAGGCCGGCCGCCAGCGCCGGGCGGATGGTCCGCGCCAGGTGCTCCCGCCGCGCCGCGAAGTGCAGCATCGTCTCCGCCACCGGGTCCCAGGGTCCCGCCCCGAGCAGCACGGCGCGGATCGCCTCGGCACCGGGGGCGCCGCCGGGCTCGCGGGTGCGCAGCACGGGCAGGCCGGCGGCGGCCAGCGCGGCGGCAAGGCGGCGGGCCTGCGTGGATTTCCCCGCGCCCTCCCCGCCTTCCAGGGTGATGAAGCGGCCGGCCTGGCTCATGCGGGCATCTGGCCGCGGGAGGCGGCGGCGGTCAACGGTGTCGGAATCGGTACGATGCAGTCTCGGAAAAGATTGATCTAGGAAAATTTTCTGATATCTTGTAGCATCATTGGCGGAAGGCAAGGTCCAGGCATGACTATCCTCTCCCCTGCCCTCTTTGCCGCGAGCGTCCCACCCCCTGGTGCCTGCCCGGGCCGATGCGTGGCCCTTGGATGCCTGGCCCCTGGCAGATCCGTCCCGATCCCGGGCGTGATGCGTTGCAGCGCCGGGTCCCCCCTCAGGGCCGTGGGTCAGGACCTGTTCCGCCCCCAGCGGCGCCCCGCGGCCACCCCCGGCAGGGCTGCCACGGTGCAGCCGGCAAGGCGGGAATTGCGGGGCTTCCCGGCGCGGCGCCGGCCGGGCCGGGATTTGTCCGAACCGCGCAGGATGCACGATTGCGGCAATATCGCGAGTCGGCCGCTATCCCGGCGGCACCACCCGGCACGCCTCCGCCGCCACGCGCGCCAGCCGCAGCATCCGCCGCGCCGCCACCGCCCCCGCCGCGGTCTCGCCCGCCACGTGCTGCAGCAGCGGGTTGCTGAGCACCGCGCGCGCCGCGGTGTCCACGGCGATATCCGTCGCCGCCACCGTCGCCGCATCGAACAGCGTCCGCCGCAGCAGCGCGAGCGTCGCCGCGGCGCCAGGCCGGATGCCGTGCAGCGCCGCCACCTGCCGCACCAGCCGCACCCCGCGCCAGGCGAAGACCAGCGCATCCAGCCCCGGCGAGGGGCTGATCGCCGTCACCGCGAAGGCCTGCAGCGCGGCCGAGCGCCCCAGCGCCCCGGCCTGCGCCTCCAGCGTGCGCAGCGGCCCGGCGCGCAGCAGCGCAGCCAGTTCCTCGACGCTGCGGGCATCGCGGATGGCGGGCTGCAGCGGTGCCGCTTCCGCGACGCCGGCCGCCCAACGCAGCGCCTCCGCCCGCGCCGCGTCCAGGTCGCCGCGGGCGAAGGCGGCGCGGGCGCGATCGACGCTGCGCAGCGCGGCGAGGCCGCGGAACTCCGCCCAGCCGGCCGAGGCGATCAGCCCGAAGCCGGCCGCCACCACAACCAGCGTCGCCCAGCCGAGGCCGGCGCCGCGCTCGAACTGGGCGGCGACGAAATTCACCGCATCCAGCGCCGCCAGCCCGAGCCCCAGCACCGCCGCGCCCGCCGCCAGCCGGCCGAAGCCGGACCAGCCGCGCGGCTTCGGCGCCGGGCTGGCGACCGGCACCACCGCCTGCTCCCAGCCGAAGTCCAGCCGCGGCGCCGGGCGATCCGAGCCGGGTTTCGGGGCGTCCTCTTCCTCCAGGATCACCCGCGGGCCGCGCGGCGGCGTGTCACTCACAGCAGGTCTCCGATCAGCCATGCAAGCATCGTGTCCAGCCCGAGATGCGGCACCCCGACCCGCCCCGCCGGATCCAGCCGCGGCGGCTGGAAGGCCGGCATCTCGAAATAGGCATGCTCCCAGAACCCCGCATCGGGCGGGCGCAGCGGCACCTCGCCGGGGAATACCTTCGCGACCCGGCCACCCTCCAGCAGCACCCCGCGCACCGCGCCGACCGGGCGGCCCTCCAGCGTCGTCATCGCATCCTCGGTGCAGCGGATGGCGGCGATGGCGTGCACGCCGGTGGCCGCATCCGAAGCCTGCGCATCCACCAGGTGACCAAGCAGGGCGACCAGCGCCTCGCGCTGGCGCGTCGGCACGTGGTCGGCCTTGGTGGCGACGAAGGCGATGCGCGCCGCCCCCAGTCCCAGCAGCCGGGAGAGGAAGCCTTCCTGGCCGCGCAGCGCCGCGGCGATGGCGGCCAGCGCCTCCCGCGTGTCAGCGAAGGCGGCCGGACCGGCATGCAGCGCGCCCAGCACGTCCACCAGCACGGCCTGCCGCTGGAAGCGGCGGAAGAAGGGGTCGAAGAAGCGCTCGCGCTGCTCCTCGACATAGGCGCCGTGGCGGCGGCGCAGCAGCGTGGCAAGACCCCCGCGAAACCCATCCGGCAGCGGGAAGAACCACAGGATCGGCGCCTCCCCGCGCGGTCCCGGGTTCAGCACCCGGCCGGGCTGGAGGAAGCGGAAGCCGAGCCGATCCCGGCAGGCACGCAGCGCGTCGCGGTAGAGGCCGTAGCCGCGCCGGGCCAGCGCCTCCTCCCCGGGCGCATCGGGTGGCAGGGCGTCGAGGAAGCCGAGGAACTCTCCCGTGGCCGCCAGGCGTTCCGGCGTGCGCAGCCGCGCCAGGGTCGCCGCCGACCAGGCCTCGAACCCCTGGTCCAGCATCGGCAGGTCGAGCAGCCACTCGCCCGGGTAGTCCAGCAGCTCCAGCGTCACGCTGCGCGGCCCGAGCAGCCCGCCGAGCATCGATGCCCGCTCGATGCGCAGCGTGAGCTCGAGCGTGGAGAGATCCTCGGTCCGGCCCGGCCAGGCCGGCGGATCCTGCGCCAGCGCCGCCAGATGGCCATGCACGTCGAAGCGCGGCATCGCCTCGGTGCCGGCCGGCACCAGGTGCACGGCGGAAAGCCGCCCGCCGGCCGCCTCCTGCAAGGCCGGCAGGGTACGCTGGCCGCGCCCCGCCGCCAGCAGGTTCGCCACCAGCGAGGTGATGAACACCGTCTTGCCCGCGCGCGTCAGCCCGGTGACGGCGAGGCGGATGCGCTCCTGCCCGATGGCGGCGCGGCCGAGCTGCTCGGCGCCCGACAGGACGTCGCGGACAAGGCCTGTGATCGGGTCAGCCGGCATGGCCGGCGCGCCTTTGGCGGATCATGGGCGAGGCCGGGCATCCCTGCGAGCGAGCCCCGTCGAATGCCGCCCGGGCGCCGCGCCGGCAAGGGCGTCGGCCACGCCGCACCGTGCCGGTTGCGCGATGCCGCCGGCCGCGCACGAGCCCGCGCCATGGCGCGTCGCACCGGGAGATGCCGCGACGCCGCATGGGCCGCCACGCGGCGTGCGCCAGCGGCATCGCCTTGCCGCATGGGGTTGCCGCGTCGCCGCGCCGGGGACTACGCTTCGCATCGGCACCCTTGGTGTCGCCGCCACGCGGACCTTGCGCCCGATGCGGCGGCGCAAAGGCGCAGCCCCGCACGCACGGGGCCGCCCGCGAGGAAAGGCGTCCCGATGTCAGCATCCATAGCCCGCAGCAATGAAGCCGCCCGGCTCTACGGCGCGCTGGAGGAGCGCATCCTGGCGCGCGACCAGGTCGGCGCCAGCCGGGCCTACTACGAGATCGTGAAGGCCGGCCGGCCACAGGCCGAGATCATCGCCGAGGCCACGCGCATCCATGCGCCCTACACGCATGTGCCCTATCACGAGCGCATCGACGACGGCTACGTGAACTTCGTCAACAACGACCACTGCCTGCTCAGTGCGCGCGCCGCGATCAACCTGACGAAGCTGGTGCCCGACAGCCTGTCGATGCTGCCGCTGGCGCAGACCATCTGGTACATCCCCACCGGACTCGATGTCTGGAACCAGAAGCTGAACAAGGCGCCGGGCCACTACACGCGCGGCTGGTCCGGCAAGATCGAGAACCCGCCGCCGCCCGCCGTCTATTGGCCGGACAGCGAGCCGATGCGCATGGGCGGGCCGCTGCAGGACCGCCTCTCGGCCTGGCTGACGCATGTGCACCGCGGCAACGTCATGGACGCCTACCGCACCTTCCTCGGCCTGACGGAGGACCGCGACAACCTGCGCGCGGTGCTGGCGGAGCTGGTCTTCGCCGGGTTGATCGACGTGCAGGACCGGATCTTCCTCAACCGCTCCTACACGACAGGCCACAAGGGTTACCGCGCCCGCGCCACGGTGGAGCTCGGCGATGCGCTGGGCTGGGACAACGCGCATGACGTGATCTATGCCGGCGCGCTCGACATCGCGGTCGGGCCGCGCTGGTACTCGGTCTACGAGATGGCCTGCAACACCGTGAAGCAGGACATCGAGGGCGAGACGCTGCGCGCCATCCCCTATGGCGGCGTGTCCGAGGCCGAGGCGGCGATGCTGCGCAACACGGCGCCGCTCACGCCGGCCGAGGAGCAGGCCTTCATCGCGACCGTCCTGCGCGGCGCCGAGCCCGAGAACACCGCCGCCGTCACCGCGCTGCTGAAGGCCGGCAAGGATCCGCGCCGGATCATCGACGCGCTGCAGGTGGCCGCCGCCGAGCTGACCATCCAGACGCACGATCCGAACAACTTCTCCATGCCGATGCACTGCTACGAGTACTGCAACGCGCTCGGCTGGTTCTACGACAGTTTCGAGCATCCGCGGCGCCTGCGCCTGCTCTACGTGGCGGCGATGTTCGTCACCATGACCTGCCACCACCAGGTGCACACCGGCGAGATGGTCGAGCGCCCGGTCGCGGCGCCGGCCGGCGCGGCGCGGCTCTCGGGGCGCGAGATCCTGACGCGGCTCGACGCGGCGATGCTGCTGCAGCAGGCGGATGAGGCGCAGGGCTGGTTGCGCGCCTATCTTGAGGGTCAGTCCGATCGCGCCGGGCTGGTCCGCGCCCTGGCGCTCGGTGCCAGCAAGATCGGCAACGACCCGCACAACCAGGAAATCCCTCAGAACATGCTGGAGGATTTCGCCAAGACCCGCAGCCCTTCCCGCGACCGACTGCTGATGGCCTGCGTGCAGCACTGCGCAGGGCACCGCAAGTACGGCGACATCGGAGAGGCGGCGCGGCGTTTCAGCGAGGGTGTCGGCGTCCCTCTGCAATGAGCAGCGCGCAGGTCGGGCAGGTGCTGCAATGAGCGACCTGCCGGTCGGGCTGCGCCTCACGACCGGGCGCAGCCGGCGGCTGCGGGACCTGCTCGCAGGCCCGGATTTCCTGCAGGTGCCGGGCGCCTTCGACTGCATCTCGGCGCGGCTGGTGGATACCGGCGGCTTCCCGGCCCTCTACGTCACCGGCTCCGGCGTCTCGATGAGCGCGCTCGGCGCGCCGGATGTCGGCATGCTGTCCTTCGCCGAGATCCTCGATCGGGTGAAGCGCATCGCCGATTGCGTCGGCATCCCCGTCATCGCCGATGCCGACACCGGCTATGGCGGACCGCTCAACGTGATGCGTACGGTGCGCGAAATGGAGCGCGCCGGCGTCTCCGGCATCCAGATCGAGGACCAGGCCTGGCCGAAGAAGTGCGGGCACGAGCCGGGCCGGCGCCTGGTCTCCACCGCCGAGATGGTGGGGCGGATCCGCGCCGCGGTGGATGCCCGGCTCGACCCCGACACCGTCATCATCGCGCGGACCGATGCGCGGGCCTCGGAGGGGCTGGCGGCGGCGATCGACCGCGCGGCGGCCTATGCCGGGGCCGGGGCGGAGGTGCTGTTCCTCGAATCCCCGCACTCGGCCGAGGAGATGCGCCGCGCCTGTGCCGCGCTCTCCGGCACCGCGCCGATGCTGGCGAACATGGTGGAAGGCGGGCGCACGCCGCTGCTGCCGGCCGCGGAGCTCGCCGCGCTGGGCTACCGGCTGGCGATCTGGCCGAATGCGCTCACCCGCATCATGGCGCGCATGGGCGGGGTGCTACTGGAGCGGCTGAAGACCGACGGCACCACGGCGGGCATGGCGGGCAGCATGCTCGACCATGGCGGCCTCTGGGCGCTGTTCGAGCATGAGCGCTGGTACGCCGTGGAGGCACGCTACGGCGGTCCGCTGCCGAACTCCTGAGCGAGAGGAAAACGACCGGCATGCGTGACCCCACCCCGGCCGATGCCGGCCGCTGGCTGCCCGGCGCGCCACCCGTGCGCTACCCCGACCCCGCGATCCGCGTGCTCGATCCGCGATTCGAGCGCATGGTGCTGCAGATGGCGACGGTGGAGCGCATCGCAGGCGGCTGCCGCTTCACCGAGGGGCCGGTCTGGTTCGGTGCGCTGCGCCAGCTCGTCTTCAGCGACATCCCCAACGATCGGCTGATGCGCTGGGACGAGGAGACGGGAGTGGCGGCGGTGCTGCGCCGGCCCTGCGGCCATACGGACGGCACCACCCTGGACCGCCAGGGCCGGCTGATCTGCGCCAATCTCGGCAGCCGCGACGTGACGCGCACGGAGCATGACGGGCGCATCACCGTGCTGGCCGACAATTGGCAGGGCACGCGGCTGACCGGCGGCAACGACGTGATCGCGAAGTCCGACGGCTCCATCTGGTTCAGCGACAACGGCGCCGGCATCCGTGGCCACTACCTGGGCGACAAGGCGCCGCAGGAGCTGCCCTTCCGGGTCTACCGCATCGATGGCGCGACCGGCGCGATGACCATCGCCGTCGACGACATGGAGCGGCCCAACGGCCTCTGCTTCTCCCCGGACGAGAGGCTGTTGTATGTGGTGGACACGCCGGGCGGGCGCCGCACCACGCGGGTCTACGACGTGGCCGAGGATGGCCGGACCCTGCGCAACGGCCGGCTCTTCTTCGACGCCACGCCGGGCTACGCCGACGGCATCCGCTGCGACACGGAGGGCAATGTCTGGGCCGCCTTCTCCGGCGGCGAGGGCCAGGATGGCGTCGCCGTCTTCGCGCCCGACGGCACGCTGATCGGCCGCATCCTTCTACCGGAGCGTTGCGCCAACCTCTGCTTCGGCGGCGCCAAGCGCAACCGCCTGTTCATGACCGCGAGCCAGTCCGTCTATGCTCTCTACGTCGAGGCGCAGGGCGCGCCCGGGGGCTGAGGGCGGGGGACCGAGCGATGCCGCGTTTCGTCATGGTGGCGATGGACGGGTTGCGGCCGGACATGGTCTCGCCTGCCGCCACGCCGCACCTGGCCGCACTGGCGGCGCGGGGCACGCGCTTCGCCAATGCGCGCAGCGTTTTTCCTTCGGAGACGCGCGTCGCCACGCCGTCCGTGGTCACCGGCTGCCGGCCCGGCGGGCACGGCATGGTGGCGAACACGCTGTTCGATGCCGCCGTCGCGCCGGACCGCCTGCTGCGGACCAAGCTGCTCGCCGACGTGCTGGCGATGGCGCGCGGCGGCGAGAGCCCGCTGGAACGGCCGACCCTGGCGGAGCGCCTGGCCGCCGGCGGCCGCAGCTTTGCGCTGGTCAGCGCCGGGACCCAGGGCGCGGCGCGGCTGCTGCACCCGGCGGCCGAGCGGCTCGGCATGTTCCGCTGGAACGTCGAGGATGCGGAGGGCGACACGGCGGCGCGGATGGTCGCGCGCTTCGGCCCGACGCCGCCGCACGCCGTGCCGAACATCGCGCGCAACGACCATGCCGCGCGCATCCTGCTCGAGCATGTGCTGTCCGACCTGCGGCCGGACGTGGCACTGCTCTGGCTGTCGGAGCCGGACGTGTCCTTCCACTGGGGCGGGCTGCGCGCCGCGCATGCGCAGGATGCGCTGCGCGCGGCCGATGCCGCGCTCGGCCGCATCCTGGCCTGGCGCGAGGCGCAGCCGGATGCGGCGGAGATCATGGTGATGGTGCTGTCCGACCATGGCCATGTCACCGGCCGCGGCAAGCGTTCGCTGGAGGCGGATCTGCGGCGCGCCGGCTTCCGCGCCGGCACGGGGCTGTCCTCCGAGGTGGATGTGGTGGTCGCCCCGGCGGCGGCGCCCGGCCTGTGGTTCCGCGACCCGGCGCTGGCGCCGCAGGTGGCGGAATGGCTGGCCGCGCAGCCCTGGGTCGCGGCGCTGCTGGCGCGCGACCCGGCCATGCTGCCCGACGGCATGGTGCTGCCGCTTGCCGTGCTCGGAAGCGGCCACCGGCGCAGCGCGGACCTGGTCGTCACCTTCGCCGGCAGCGAGGCGGCGGACGAATGGGGCCTGCCCGGCTTCGCGCCCTTCGATGCGCCGGACGTGCCGGAGGGTGGCGGCATGCATGGCGGGCTGCACCGCGCGGAACTCGCCACGGTGCTTGTCGCGGAGGGCGGGCCGTTCCGCCGCGCCGCGGTGGTGCAGGCACCTTGCGACCTGACAGACATCGCGCCGACCCTGTTGCACCTGCTCGGCCTCGACCATGAGGGCTGCGAGGGCCGGCCGCTGCGCGAGGCGCTGGAGGAGGGCGCGGACGCACCGCCGGCGCCGGAGCGGCTCACCCTGCCGCGCGGCTTCGCGCTGGAAGCGATGCGTCGCGCCGACGGCGGGCGGCTCTACCCCACCGCCCTGCTGCGCGGCGCGTAGCCGCTACGCCCGCTCGATCAGCTCGATCTTGTAGCCGTCCGGATCCTCGACGAAGGCGATGACCGTGGTGCCGAACTTCACCGGCCCTGCCTCGCGCGTCACCTTGCCGCCGCCGTTGCGCACCCGCTCGCAGGCCGCCGCGACGTCCGGCACCGCGACGGCGAGATGGCCGAAGGCGGTGCCCTGCTCGTATTTCTCGACTCCGTAATTGTAGGTCAGCTCGATCTCGCCCCCGCCTTCGGCGTTGCCGGTGCCGTAGCCGAGGAAGGCCAGGGTGTACTTGCCATCCGGCACGTCGCGCCGGCGCAGCTCCGTCATCCCGAGCAGCTCGGTGTAGAACTTCGCGCTGCGGTCGAGGTTGCCGACGCGGATCATGGTGTGCAGGAAGCGGCCCGTGCTCATGGCGATATCTCCTCGTCCGGATTGAACGCGTCGGGGCGGATGGCCAGCAGGAAGATGCCGGCTGCGGCGGCGGATGCAAGGGTTGCCGGCCGATCCAGCAGGAGGGCGCCGCCGGCCTCGATGACGATGCCGCGCAGCCCGGCCGCCGCGGCGCCGGCAGCGGTGGCGGGGCCGATGCCCGGCAGGTCGAGGCGGCGATCCTGGCCCGGCTTGGCGAGCTTGACCAGCACGCCGCCCGGCCCTTCGCGGCGCAGCGCGCCGCAACGGGCAAGCAGCGCATCCGTGCCTTCGATGGCCTCGACACCCAGGACCAGCCCCTGCTGCACCACCACCGCCTGGCCGACATCGACGCCGCCCAATGCACGGCAGACCGCGATCCCGCGCGCGATGTCGACGCGCGCCGCGGCGTCCGGCCCGGGCACGCCCTCGGTCAGCAGGCCGGCGGGCGGCAGCAGCTCGGCGAGGACCGCCTGGGGGGCGACCACCTCGAACCCCTCCTCGGCCAGCACGCGCGCGACGCCGCGCAGGAACCCGTCATCGCCGAGGAACATGGCGCGGCCGAGCTTGGCCAGCAGCCGCAGCCCGGCGGCATCGACGCCCTGCGCCATGTGCATCAGCGAGGGCCGCTTCGCCGCGCCGGCGAGCACGAGTTGCCGCACGTCCCGTTCATGGAAGGCGGCGAGGATGCGCCCGGTGGCACCGATACGGATGTGGACATGCGGCAGGTCGCGCCAGGGCGCAGGATCGGCCCAGCCCTCGATGACGGCGGCAAAGACGGGCCGGCCGGCGGCGATGGCGGCGCGGGCGACGCGCAGCGGCAGCTCGCCGCCGCCGGCGACGATGCCGAGCGTGCCGGGGGGATGCGCCGCGGCCGGCGTCACGCTCCCTCCCCGTTCTCCTCGTCGACGCCGCCGAGTTCCGGGGCGGCCATGCGGCCGGGGCGGACGAGCTGGCGGCGGCGCGCCGGGTCGCGCACGAAGGCGATCAGCTCCTCGACCAGCGCCTCGCCGGCGAAGCGGTCCGCGGCGCTCTCGAGCTTCGCCGCGAATTCGCCGGGTTCCTTGAACAGCAGGTTGTGCGCGGTGCGCAGCGTGCGGATCTGCTCCCGCGTCGCGCCGCGGCGCAGCAGGCCGATGCGGTTGAAGCCGACGAGGCGCGCCGGCAGGCCGAAGACATAGCCGAAGGGCGGGATGTCGTTGGTGACGCCGGCGAGGCCCGAGACCATCGCCAGCCGCCCGATGCGCACGGTCTGGTGCACCGCCGCCCCGCCGCCGACGAAGGCGCCGGCGCCGACATGCACATGGCCGCCGAGCATGACGTTGTTCGCCAGGATCACGCCGTCGCCGACCTGGCAGTCATGCGCGACATGGGCCATGGCCATGATCATGCAGCCGGTGCCCACGACCGTGACGCCGCCGCCGCCGACGCTGGCGCGGTGGATGGTGGCGCCCTCGCGCACCAGCGTCCCGCGCCCGACCTCGCAGCGCGTGGGCTCGCCCCGGTACTTCACGTCCTGCGGCGGCGTGCCGATGGCGGCGAAGGGCAGCACGCGCACGCCCGCGCCGAGCCGCGTCGCGCCGTCGACGACGACATGCGAGACCAGCTCGACGCCCTGCTCCAGCACGGCGTCGGGGCCGATGCTGCAGAAGGGTCCGATGCGGCAGCCCGGGCCGATGGCGGCGCCTGGCGCCACCACGGCGCTGGGATGGATGACGGGTGCCTGGGTGGCGGCCGTGATGGGTGTTGCGTCCAAGGGTCTCAGCGTTCGTGGTGCGGGGTGGAACCGGGCGGAGCGATCAGCGCTCGTCGAGGATCATGGCGGCGTAGGTGGCTTCCGCGACGACCTTGCCGTCGACCTTGGCCTCGGCGGCGAACTTCCAGATGTTGCCGCGCTGGCGCTCCTTGGTGACGTGGATGCGCATCTGGTCGCCGGGCACCACGGGCTTGCGGAACTTGGCGCCCTCGATGCTCATGAAATAGACCAGCTTGCCGGCCGCGCCCGGCCCCAGCGTCTCGACCACCAGCACCGCCGCGGTCTGCGCCATGCTCTCGATGATCAGCACGCCGGGCATCACCGGATGCTGCGGGAAATGGCCCTGGAAGAAATTCTCGTTGATGGTGACGTTCTTGATCCCGATCGCCGACTGGTTGCGCAGCAGGTCCACGACCCGGTCAACGAGCAGGAACGGGTAGCGGTGCGGGATCGCATGCATGATGCGCGCGATGTCGAGGGTCTCCAGCGTGGAGCCCGCCGCGTCCGCGGCCTTGCTGTCATCGGTCGCATCCATGGCCGGCCCGCCCTTTACAGGGTTCCTCACTCCGTCTTCGCCGCTCCGGCGCGCCCCGCGGTACCATCGGCGTCCTTGCCGGCGGCAAGCCGCTTCAGCGCCGCGATGGCGCGCCAGGTTTCGCGTATCGGCCAGGCCGGGCTGCCGAGCACATCGGCCCCTGGCGGAACGTCGTTGATGACGCCGGCCTGGGCACCGATGCGTGCCTTCGAGCCGATGTCGAGATGTCCGGTCAGCCCCGCCTGCGCCGCCACGGCCACGTAGTCGCCCAGCACCGTGGAGCCGGAAATCCCGGACTGCGCCACCAGGATGCAACCGCGGCCGGTGCGCACGTTGTGCCCGACCTGGACCAGGTTGTCGAGGCGCGTGCCGGGCCCGATCACCGTGTCCTCCTGCCCGCCACGATCGATGCAGGAGTTGGCGCCGACCTCCACCGCCTCGCCGAGGATGACGCGGCCGAGCTGCGGCGCGGTCTCGAAGCGGCCCTCGGGCGTGGGCACGAAGCCGAATCCCTCCTGGCCGATGCGCGCGCCGGGATGCAGCACCACGCCCCGGCCGAGGACGGCGTGGCTGACCGAACAGTGCGGGTGCAGCCGGCAGTCGTCGCCGATCTCGACGCCAGGGCCGATGACCACATGCGGGCCGATGATGCAGCGCGCCCCGATGCGGGCGGCGGCACCGATGACGGCGCAGGGGCCGATCTCCGTGCCCTCGCCCACCACGGCATCCGGCGCGACGACCGCGCTCGGGTGGATGCCGGGCTGCGGTGCCGGTTCGGGGTGGAACAGCCGCGCGATGCGGATGAAGCCGAGATAGGCCTGCGGTGCGACCAGGCCGAGGCTGCCCGCCGGAACGTCCGATGCGAAGGCCGGCGGCACCAGCACGAGCCCGGCCCGGGTCGCCCGCAGCGCATCGCGGTAGCGCCGGTTGTCGAGGAAGCTCACCTCCGTCGGCGCCGCCCCGGCGAGCGAGCCGACGCCGGTGAACTGCGCGCCCGCGTCGGCCCCCGGCGGCAGGGCAAGGCCGGCCGCCGCCGCGATGGACGCGAGATCCTGCGGCTCCGCAGTGGTGAAGAAGCGAGGATCGGTGGCCATGCGGCGCGTCCGCTCAGAGCCGTCGAGGCGATTGAAGCCGCGACGGAATGCCCCCAGGGATCACCGAGCGTCGCACGGCACTGTCCGGGGCAACGGGGGTTCCTCCACAAGGCTTCAGGCGTCGTATCGCAGCCGCGCACCCGGTGCCTGGGTGCCGGCGGGGCGCGAACGGGACGCGGCCGCGGTTCACCATGACGGACGATGTCCGCGTCAGCGGCGTTGCGCCGGCTGGGCCTGTGCCGGACGCTGCGGCGCGGGCTGGGCGGCGGGCTGGGCAGCCGGGGCATCGGCGCCGACGGCGGCCGTCTCGGGGGGGATGGTCACGCTGCGCAGCTGGCGGTTGAACTGCTGCGCCACCTCCGTCGTCAGGTCGAAGCCCGGGTCGCTCAGGATCACGAGCGGCCGCGGCACGACGAGGTTGACGCTGCGGCTTGCCGCGACCTGGCGGATCACCTGGCCCAGCGCCTGCTCGATCTCGATCAGCGCCTGCTGGGCGACCTGCTCGATGCCGCGGGACCGTTCGCGGAAGATGCGCTGGCTCTCGGTGATGCGATCCTGCAGGTCGCGCTCGCGCTGGCGCAGCTGCTCGGGCGGCAGGGTCGCGCGCAGGTTGGCGAGCTGCTGCTGGGCGTCGCGCCAGCCGGTCTGCTCGCGCTGGAGATCGTCGTTCAGCTTCTGCCGCCGACGCTCGATCTCCTCGCGCACCTGGTTGAAGGCGGTGGACTCGCGCTGGATCTCGGGCACGTCGACGATGCCGATCACCGCCGCCGGCGGCGGCTGGCCGGCCGGCAGCGGGCCCGCGGGGCGCTGCGCCGGGCGCTGCCCCTGCTGCTGCGCCTGGGGAGGCCGCTGCTGGACTTGTGCCGGGCGCTGGCTGCCGTCCTGGCCGGGCGGGACGAACCATTGCTGCTGGTTCTGCTGGGCCATGGCCGGCGTGACGCCGAGCGCCGCCACGCCGAGGCCGAGCGCCAACGCCAGGCACGGCATGCGCCGATGCGTAAAGCCAGGTGTGACCGCCGGCGGAACGCGGGCGGAACGTCGGGCAAGTGCCATGATCGCGAAATCCGTGGTTCAGAACCGGGTGCCGAAGCCAAAGCGGAAAACCTGCGTCTCGTCGAAGGATTCCTTCACGACGGCCTTGGCTACATCGAGGTTGATCAGTCCGAAGGGGCTGCGCCAGGAGACGCCGACGCCGGCGCCGACCCGCGCCGTCGCGGTATCGGCCACCGTCGCCCCGGAGGAGGATTGCGACAAGGCTCCGACATCGACGAAGGCGCGGCCGATCAGGCCGAGCTCCGCCGGCAGCGGCAGCGGGTAGCGCAACTCGGTGCTCTGCGTCCAGATGAAGCGGCCGCCGAGGGCGTCGCCGGTCGCGACGTCGCGCGGCCCGGCGCCGGCGATGCGGAAGCCTCGCAGGTTCTCGCCGCCGAGGAAGAAGCGGTCGACGATGCGGTCCTGCTTGCCGAAGATCTCCTGCAGGTAGCCGACGCTGGCCGAGAGCGAGAGCACCCAGTCGGGGTCGTCGAACACCGACTCCAGCGGAATGAAGTAGCTGCCGTCCAGGCGCCCGCGCAGGTAGGCGACGTCGCCGCCGAGGCCGGCGAAGTCGGTGCCGAGGCGCACCACGAAGCCGCGGCGCGGATCCAGCGCGCTGTCGCGCACGTCGTAGGTCAGCGTCTGCGACACCTGCGACAGCAGGGTCGAGCCGGCCTGTTCCCGGATGAAGCGCGACGCCGTGGAGGCGATGTCGAACACGTTGCGGTCCACCAGCGTATAGGACCAGGACTGCCGCACCCGCTCGTTGAAGGCATAGCCGATGCGCACCGCGAAGCCGGCCCGCCGCTCGCTGTACTGCGCGATCCGCTGCAGGTTGCGCTGGACATAGAAGACGTCGGCGCCGGCGGCGAGGTTTCGGTCGAGGAAGTAGGGGTCGGTCACCGAGAGGTCGAGCTGGCTGCGCCGCTGCGCCAGCGTGCCGTTGATGCGGGCATCGATGCCGGTGCCGAGGATGTTGCGCTCCCGCAGGCCGACATCCGCCAGGAATCCGGCATCCGTCGAAAAGCCGCCACCGATGGTAACCTCGCCGGTAGCGCGCTCGACCACCCGGGTGTTGATCACCGCGCGGTCCGGCGCCGAGCCCGGCGAGGACGCCACCTGCACGTCCGAGAAGAAGCCGATGCTGCGCAGCCGGTCGCGCGAGCGCCGGAGCGCGGCGGCATTGAAGGCGTCGCCCTCGGCCAGGCGGAACTCGCGACGGATCACGCGGTCCTGGGTGCGGGTGTTGCCGGTGATCTCTATGCGCTCGACGAAGACGCGCGGCGCCTCGTTGATCTCGAAGGTCAGGTTGACGACGCGCGCCTCGCGGTCACGCTGGACGCGCGGCTGGACGTCGACGAAGGGGAAGCCGCGCAGGTTCGCCTCATCCTGCAGCCGCTGCGCCGTGCGCTCCACCAGGTCGCCATCGTACCAGTCGCCGGGCGCCAGCTCCAGGTAGCGACGCATCGGTGCAGCATCGAAACCGCGGAGATTCGAGACCAGCTCGATCTCCCCGACCCTGTAGCGCACGCCCTCGTCGATGACGTAGGTCAGGAAGAAGCCGCTGCGGTCGGCGGCGAGCTCGGCGGTGGCGCCGGTGACCTGCGCATCCGCGTAGCCCTGGCGCAGGTAGAAGCGGCGCAGCAGCTCGCGGTCGAAGGCCAGCCGTTCCGGGTCGAACTGGTCGGAGGAGGAGAAGATCCTGTACCAGGCCTGCTCCTTGGTTGCGATCACCTCGCGCAGCCGGCTGTCGCTGTAGGACTGGTTGCCGACGAAGTTGATGCGGGCGACCAGTGCCGATTCGCCCTCCTGGATCTCGAAGACGACATCGACCCGGTTCTGCTCCCGTTCGATGATCTTCGGCTCCACCACCGCGGCGAAGCGCCCGCGCCGGGCATAGATCTCGAGGATGCGCTGCCGGTCGGCCTGCGCCGCCTGCGGCGTGAACACCGATCGCGCCCGCAGCTGCACCTCGCGCGACAGCACGTCGTCGGAGATCTTGCGGTTGCCCTCGAAGGCGACGCGGTTGACGATCGGATTCTCGGCCACCGTCACGATGATGCGCCGCCCGTCGCGGCGGATGTCGATGTCGCGGAAAAGTCCAGTGGCGAACAAGGTCTTCAGGCTGCGGTCCAGGCGCTCGGCGTCATAGGAGTCACCGGGCAGCAGCAGCATGTAGGAGCGCACCGTATCCGCCTCGATGCGCTGGTTCCCGCGGACCTCGATGGCCTGGATGGTGTTCTCGCCGCCGGCGTTGCGCACCGGTGCGGCGCGGGCACCTGCCGGAGCCCCTGCTGCGGTGGGCTGAGCGCGGGTGCCGGCCCGAGTCGTGGTCTGCGCGTCGGCCGCAGGCGAAGTGGCCAGCGCTGCGGCCAGGCCGACGGCGGCGAACAGGAGCGCGAGGCGATGACGAAGGGACAAGGGCCGGCCTTGAGAATGTGTTCTGGGCGCCGGGGACAATAGCGGCCCCCCCTGGCGCCCGCCACCCCGGCACCCGAGTCCGCCCCGCAGGCGGCGGATCGCGCGGCTTCCCCGTGCGGATCGAGGCGCGGCAGCGCGGCGCGCGGCGCACGTGCCGCGGCGCAATCGCCCTTCCGGAGGAAGGCCCGTCGGCCCTCGTCGGGGCTTCCGCGACGCTGGCCGAGGCAACGGGAACTGCGGTACAGGCTTTCAGCCGAACAGCCCCGCCACCCAACGGCCGATGCCGCCATGCGCGACGTCGTTCCACGATGCGAACAGGAACAGCGTGATCAGCAGCGCGAATCCGCCGCGGAAGGCATATTCCTGCGCGCGCGGCGGCAGCGGCCGGCCGCGCACCGCCTCGGCCGCATAGAACAGCAGGTGCCCGCCATCGAGCAGCGGCACCGGGAACAGGTTCAGCAGGCCAAGGCTGATCGACAGCAGCGCCATCAGGTTGATCAGCGGATAGATGCCGAGGTCGGCCGCCTGGCCGCTGATCTCGGCGATCCTGATCGGGCCGCCGAGTTCGGTTGCGCTGCGGCTGCCGGCGATCATCTCGCCGATGCCGGCCAGCGTCTGCCAGGTCATGTCGCCCGTCGTCACGGCGCCGGCCCAGAGCGCCGAGACGGGATCCATCCGTTCGAACCGCGCCGCACCGCTCTGCACGCCGAGCACGCCGACGCGCCTGCCCTCCTCCGCGGCCGGATCGCGGGTGTCGGGCGTGGCGACGCGCAGGATCTCCGCGTTGTCGCGCAGCAGCCGGAGCTCGATGGGCTGGCCGGGGCGGGCCTGCACGTAGCGCTGCACCTGATCGAAGCGGGAGACCGGCTGGCCGTCCAGCGCCAGGATCTCGTCGCCCGGCATCAGGCCGGCACGCGACGCGGCCGACCCTTCGACCACGGCGGCGATGCTGGCCGTGCCGACCGGCTTGCCGATGGTGGCAAACAGCGCCCCGAAGAGCAGGATGGCAAGGAGGAAATTGGCCACCGGGCCCGCCGCGACGACGATGGCGCGGCTGCCCACGCTCTTCTCGTGGAAGGTCTCTCCGGGCCGCCAGGCGGCACGTACCTCCGGCGGGACGTCGGCGGGCTGCTCCTGCCCGTGCAGCTTCACGTAGCCGCCGAGCGGAATCCAGCCCAGCCGCCACTCCGTGCCATGCCGGTCGGTCCAACGCAGCACCGGCTTGCCGAAGCCGATGGCGAAGGCATCGACGTGCACGCCGCGCCAGCGTGCGGCCAGGTAGTGCCCCATCTCGTGCACGAAGACGAGCACGCCGATCACCACGGCGAAGGCGATCAGCATGCGCGGCAGGCTCGGCAGGCTGGTCCAGAGGCCGGAAAGCAGGTCCAAGGCACACTCCTCAGGATCGGCGCGCCGGCTGTCGCGGCGACCGCGCCGGGTGCTATCAAGGGGCGCCCGCGACGCCCGGGGTTTTCCGCGCCCGCCTAGGCGGCGGAGCGCCGCGCGGCATGCCGCGCCGCCATCTGCCGCGCTTCGGCGTCCAGCGCCAGCACGGCATCCAGCGCCGCACCCGCGGTTCCGTTCAGCGCCGTGCCGCCGCCGAGGGCGGCCAGGGTATCCTCGACCACCGCGGCGATGTCGAGAAAGCCGAGCCTGCGATCCAGGAACAGCGCGACCGCCGCCTCGTTGGCGGCATTGAGAATGGTGGTGGCGCCGGTGCCCGCGCGCAATGCCTCGCGCGCCAGGCGCAGCGCCGGGAACCGCTCCGGGTCCGGGGCGAAGAACTCCAGCCGGCCGAGCGCGCCGAGATCCAGCCGCGGCAGAGCGACGCGCATGCGCTGCGGCCAGGCCAGGGTATGGGCGATCGGGGTGCGCATGTCAGGGGTGCCGAGCTGCGCCAGGATCGAGCCGTCGGCGTACTGCACGAGGCCATGGACCGCCGACTGCGGGTGCACCAGCACCTCGATGCGCGCCTCGGGCACGGGAAACAGCCGCGCCGCCTCGATCAGCTCCAGCCCCTTGTTCATCATGGTGGCGCTGTCCACCGAGATCTTCGCGCCCATCTTCCAGATCGGGTGTCGAACCGCGATCTCGGGCGTGGCCGCGCGCATGGTGGCGAGGTCCGCGGTGCGGAAGGGCCCGCCCGAAGCGGTCAGCACGATCTTCTCGACCATCGCCGGGTCGCGGGCGTCGAGCGCCTGGAAGATGGCATTATGTTCCGAATCGACGGGCAGCAGCGTTGCGCCGGAGCGGCGGGCGGCGGCCAGCACGATGTCGCCGCCGCAGACCAGGCTTTCCTTGTTGGCGATGGCAACGGTGCCGCCATGGGCCACGGCGGCCAGTGTGGCGCGCAGCCCGACCGAGCCGACGATCGCCGCCATCGTCCAGTCGGTGGGCCGTGCCGCGGCCTCGATCACCGCCTCCGGGCCGGCCGCGGCCTCGATGCCGCTGCCGGACAGGGCGTCGCGCAGCGCGCCGTAGCAGGCGGGATCGGCCACCACGGCAAGCCGCGCCTCCAGCCGGCGTGCCTGGGCGGCGAGGCCGCCGACGTCGCGGCCGCAGACCAGTGCCTCTACGGCGAAGGTCCCCGGCGGCGCGGCATCGAGCAGCGCCAGCGTGCTGGTGCCGACCGAGCCGGTGCAGCCGAGGATGGTCAGGCGGCGCGGCGCCGCGGTGCGGCCCGCTATCGCCACAGCAGCGCCCCCCCGCCCAGCATGGCGCCGAGCACCGCCGCCGCCGGCGCCGCCGCCAGCACGCCGTCCAGCCGGTCGAGCAGGCCACCATGGCCGGGGATCAGGGAGGATGTGTCCTTCACGTGGAAGCGCCGCTTTATCCAGCTTTCGAACAGGTCCCCGGCCTGGGTGAGCAGGCCGAGCAGGGCTGCCACCAGCGCCACCCGCACGCCCGGGGCCGTCCCTGCCATGACATACGCCGCGACCAGCCCCGCCGTCACGGACGAAAGCAACCCCCCGGCGGCGCCGGACCAGGTCTTGCTCGGCGACACCGCCGGCGCGAGCTTCGGTCCGCCGATCGCACGGCCGGCAAGGTAGGCACCGATGTCGCTGGCCCAGACCACCGCGAACAGGAAGATCACGTTGGCGCGTCCGGCGCCGAAATCGCCACGCAGATGGATCAGCGCCACGCCGGCGAGGCCGATATAGACCACGCCGAAGGCAAGCCAGGCCGCCGGGGCGGTGCGGCGCCCCGATGCCGGCCGCTCGGCCAGCAGCCAAGTGGCCAGGGCCCCGGCGGCAAGCAGGGCCAGCGCCAGAAGGTAGCGGTCGCCAACCGCGAGCGTGCCGGCGCCGAGCACGCAGACCGGCACCGCGAAGCCGGGCAAGCGCCGGGTCGAGAAGCCGCAGAGCCTTACCCATTCCCAGGCCAGGACCGCCACCGCCGCCGCGACAAGCGCCGTCCATGCCTCGGCGCCGAGCCAGATGCAGAGCAGCGCGGCAGGCAACAGCAGGGCGGCGGAGGCGGCTCGCTTGCGCAGGTCGCGCCAATTGCGGCCTGCCATCGCCGGCCCGGTGGCGGCCGGCGGCGCCGACGCGCCTCCCCCGGCGCCGAGTTCGGGGCGCGCCGCGCTCAATCGCCCGCGCCGGTCATGGCGCGAGCGCCGTAGCGCCGCTCGCGCCGGGCGTATTCGGCCAGCGCCCGGTTCATCTCCGCGGCCCCGAAATCCGGCCAGAGCACGTCGAGGAAGACGAATTCCGCGTAGGCCGACTGCCAGAGCAGGAAGTTCGACAGGCGCTGCTCGCCGGAGGTGCGGATGATCAGGTCCGGGTCGGGCATGTCGCCGGTGAAGAGCCGGGTCGCAAAGCCCTCCTCGTCGATCATCGCGGGGTCGAGGGTGCCGGCGCGCGCGGCCTCGGCGATGGCGCGGGCGGCGGCCACAATCTCGGCCCGCCCGCCATAGGACAACGCGATGGTCAGGTTGAGCCGCGTACCGGTGACGGTCGTCGCCTCCGCCCGCGCGATCTCACGGGCGACGTCGGCGCCGAAGCGCGCGCGGTCGCCGATCACGCGCAGGCGCACGCCCTCCCGCGCCAGGCTGCCGACCTCGGAGCGCAGGTAGTGCCGCAGCAGGCCGGTCAGCGCCGTCACCTCCTCGGCCGGGCGCGTCCAGTTCTCCGAGGAGAAGGCGAACAGGGTAAGCCAGCGCACGCCCGCCTCCCCGGCTGCCTCGATGGCGCGGCGGGCGGCGTCGGACCCCGCCTTGTGGCCGAGCGCCACCGGAAGGCCGCGCGCCTCGGCCCAGCGGCGGTTGCCGTCCATGATGATGGCGACGTGGCGCAGGCCCGAGCCGCTGCCGGCCGGCGCCGGCAGCGGGCGCAGCGGCTCC
>JAIEOP010000117.1 GCA_019750465.1 Acetobacteraceae bacterium
AGCCTTCACACCAAACGAGTGCAGCAACTACATCACCGCCGCAGGATACGGACCAACTTGATCGGATTTTGCTCTAGCCGCTCACTCGCTCCGCCGCCTCACCCCAGGGAAATGGCCAAAGTCGAGGTAAGGTGCAACGATGAAGCGCCAAAGGAGGCCAACATGCCCATCGGTCGTCTGCTCCGCGACGCCTTGAACAAGGGTCTGCACGAGCGGGGCTACTCGCTGCGATGGCGCCCGCCACAGATCACCGGCCGCGAGATCTCGGTGACATTCGAGCTGCTGGCCTCGCACCTGATGCTGACGGTGCCCCAGCCCTACTGCGTCGGGGTAGGTGCCAACGACGGTGTGACACACGATCCGCTCTACCCCTTCATCCGCGATCATGGCTGGCATGGCGCAATGATCGAGCCGATGCCGGATGCGTTCGATGCCCTGCGCCGGAACTACGCCGGCCTCCCCCGTGTTGAGCTCGTCCAGGCCGCCATAGGTGTCGACGACGGCACGGCCACGCTCTATGCCGCGGAGGTCACGGACGCGCAGTCGCTCCGCATGTCGCTGCATGCGTCGTTCAGCCGCGATGTGCTCCTGCGCGCCCGGCAGTGGTATCCGGACATCGCGGACCGGATCGTGCCGCACGAGGTCCCGGTCCTTCGGCTGGACACGCTGCTGGCCAAGCTTGGACGCCAGCAAGTGGACGTGCTGAAGATCGACACCGAGGGCCACGACCTGGAAATCTTGCGAACCATCGACCTGGCTGCGGTCCAGCCCCGCCTCGTACTGGCTGAGCACGCGCATCTGCCGCGCGCGTCGAAAGTCGAGATGGCCGGGCGCCTCCTCGCCGCGGGGTTTCGGGTCACGATGACCGATCTCGACATGCTGGGATACAGGTCCCAATAAGACGCGGTCCACAACCACCTACGGTTGAGCCGGTCCGATCGGCGCTCCTGCGCGGCTGCCCATGTCTGGGGCGCCACAGACAGGGGCTGTCGGCGACGCGCATCGGCGAGCCGATGCGGCGCGACCGGCGGCGGCTGGTCAGCGCCTTCGCCATGCCCCTGCTGACCCTGCTCGGCGCCGTCGGCGAGAGCCTGGGCATGGACCGGCTGCTCAAGTCCAACACCGCCAGGACCCGCAGCCATTCGCTGTTCCGCCAGGGCTGCATGCTCTACGATCTCATCCCGACCATGCCCGAGCACAGGCTCGCCCCCCTCACCGCCGCGTTCGCCAACGCCGTCTCGCACGCCAGCGAATTCAGCAGCTTGCTTGCTCAGCCGGAATGAGGGGATCGTTGAGGGCTGCCATAGGTCTTGCCACCAACGAGCAGGTCGCGAAGCAAGTGTCCAGCGCGATGGTCATGCTCGCCGGCCATCAGGAGAATGTCGGGCCAAGACCGATAACCATGCTTCCAGCACTCCCCTCTGACCCCGCCGCCACCGACCCAACCCAGTTGGCAAGACAGATCGTGGAGCACAGCAAGAATAGCACATATCAGACCTTTCAGCGGCTCGTGGAGGCTGATCAAAAGCGGCTGAAACGCCTCGTCGATCGCGCCTAGGAAGTCAGGCGGAAGCGCAAATCAGGGTAGCGCCGGCGCGCGCCGGTGCCAGTCCGTCACGCGCTGGTAGGCATCGGCCAAGCGCAGCACGGTGCCCTCCGCGAAGGGCCGCCCGGCGAGCTGCAATCCGATCGGCAGGCCCCGATCGTCGAAGCCGCAGGGGACGCTGATGGTCGGCAGGCCCAGGTAATTGAACGGCCGCGTGTTCGCCGAGACCGCCATGAAGCGGTCCCAGTTGGCGGGGTCGGCGTCGATGTCGGTCTCCGCCAGGGTCGGCACGCGCGTCTTCAGGGTCGGCGTCGCCACCAGGTCGGCCCCGCCCATCACCTCGGCGACGAAGCGGCGCAGCAGGGGTCCGCGGCGGGACAATGCCTCCACATAGGTGTGGCCAGGCATGGCATAGCCGCCATAGAGCCGCGCGCTGAGATGGATGGCGTAGTCCCCTGCCCGGCCGCGCATCCAGTTGCCGTGGATGGTCGCACCCTCCACGCGGCTGATCACCGCGGTATAGGCGTTCACCGCGCGCATGATCTCCGGCGCATTGGCGCGGGTGACGATCGCGCCCTGCGCCGCGAGCGCCTTCATCGAGTCCTCGAAGGCGGTTGCGACCGGCGCGTCGGCGCCGTCGAGGAAGCCCGTCTCCAGCACCACCACGCGCAGCCCCTTCGCGTCGCCCGTCAACGCCGCCTCGTAGTCCGGCACCGGCTCGCGCGCGCTGGTCGGATCCTTCGGGTCATGCCCCGCGACAACGCGCAGGAACCGCGCCGCGTCGCGCGCCGTGCGCACCAGCGGCCCGACATTGTCGGCGCTGAACGACAGCGGCATCACGCCGGCGCGGGAGACGCGGGTCTGCGTCGCCTTCAGCCCGGTGACGCCGCAGATCGTCGCCGGCAGGCGGATGGACCCGCCGGTGTCGGAGCCCAGCGCCGCCGTGAAGAAGCGGGCCGCGACGCCGGCGCCGGAGCCGGAGGAGGAGCCGCCCGTGCAGTAGGGCAGGTTCCACGGGTTGTGGCAGTCGCCGAAATGCGCGTTGTGGCCGGTGGGATTCTGCGCGAACTCCGCCATGTTCAGCGTGCCCATGTCGATGGCGCCGGCCGCGTCCAGCCGCTGCAGCACCGTCGCCGTCACCGGCGCCACGAAGTCGCGGCGGATCTTCGAACCACAGGTGCTCACCTTGCCGGCACGGTAGTACATGTCCTTGTGCATCATCGGCGCGCCGGCGAGCGGACCAGGCGTCTCGCCGGCGGCGCGTGCCCGGTCCTGCGAGGCCGCGGCCTCCAGCGCCGCCTCCCGGTCGAGGCGGATCACGGCGTTGACCGTTCGGTCATGCGCGTCGATGCGGGCCAGGCTGGCACGCACCAGCGCCTCGGCCGAGGCCTCGCCGCGGGCGAAGGCGTCGGCGGCCTCGGTCATGGAGAGGGCGGTGAGATCGGCGCTGACCGGGGCGTTCATCGTGCGGGCTCCTTCAGGTCAGCCAGCGCCGCCTCGAAGCTGCTCGGCTCGTCCTCGAACACCATGCCGGCGCGCACCGCCTCCACCTCGGCGATGAGGCCGGCCATGTCGGCCAGGCCCTGCCGCGCCGCGGCATTGGGCACGGAGACGCCAGCCCAGCGCCGGATCGCCTCCATCGTCGGCACGACAAGATCGGGTTCCATCGGTTCCTGCTCCGCGGTTGCGCAGACTCGTGGCATCCTCGCGCGATCCGGCGGGTTCGGACAGGGGCTTTGCAAGCGCGGAGCCCGCCTTGCCGGCCCGGGGGGGCGCATGGCAGCCTCCCGGCCAAGCAAGTACCGGGGAACGTCCATGAAGGTGACAGGCATCACCTGCCACGTCCTGCAGGCCAAGGTGGACAGGCCTTTCACCTCCGCCCGCGGCTGGGTCTACGGCACCCGCTCCTCCTGCGTGGTCGAGATCGCCACCGACGAGGGCATCACCGGCTGGGGCGAATGCTACGGCCCCGCGGCGGTGAACAAGGCGCTGATCGAGACGCAGTACGCGCCCCGCGTCGTCGGCCGCGACCCCTTCGACGTGGAGGCGGTGTGGGAGGACCTCTACAACCGCATCAAGGACTACGGCGCGCAGGGCTTCTCCATCACCGCGCTGTCGGGCATCGACATCGCGCTATGGGACATCATGGGGCGGGCCGTCGGCAAGCCGATCCACAAGCTGATCGGCGGCGCCTATCGCACCGAGGTCCAGGCCTATGCCACCGGCCTCTACTTCATCGACATGAACCGCCTGGTCGAGGAGGCGGTGGAGGAGGCGCTGGCGTACAAGTCCCAGGGCTTCCGGGCCATCAAGATGAAGATCGGCCTCGGCGACCCGAAGCTGGACCACCGCCGCGTCGCCGCCGTGCGCGAGGCGATCGGGCCGGAGGTGGCGCTGGCGGTGGACGCCAACCATTGCTTCTCGGTGCCGCAGGCGATCCGGCTCGGCCGCATGCTGGAACCCCTCGACCTCATGTGGTTCGAGGAACCGATCAGCCCGGAGGACCACGACGGCTATGCCGAGGTGACGCGCGCCCTCGACATGGCGGTGGCCGGCGGCGAGAACGACTTCACCCGGTGGGGCTTCCGCGATATCATCGCGAAGAAGGCGATGGACATCGTCCAGCCCGATGTCTGCGCCGCCGGCGGCATCTCCGAGATGCGCAAGATCGCCACGCTGGCCTCCGCCTTCGGCGTGGAATGCGTCCCCCATGCCTGGGGCAGCGCCATCGGGCTGGCGGCGACGGTGCAGTTCCTCGCCGCCCTGCCGGACCAGCCCCCGGCGCTGCGCCCCATGTCGCCCATGCTGGAATTCGAGCAGACACCCAATCCACTGCGCGACATCCTGGCGACGGAGCCGATCGTGCAGCGCGGGGGCATCGTCGCCGTCCCCGCCGGCCCGGGCCTCGGCATCGAGATCGACCGCGAGGTCCTCAACCGCTTCAAGGTGGCCTGACCCATGAAGATCGTCGAGATCAGGGCCTATCCCACCAGCTTCCCCGTCCCGCGCGACGGCGGCGTGCGCCTCGGCATCGGGCAGGCCGTGAAGCGCGACGCCGTCATGGTGAAGGTGGTGACCGAGGACGGCATCACCGGCTGGGGCGAAAGCCATCACGGCCGCGCCCATACCGCCATCGCCAGGCTGATCGAGACCACGCTGTCGCAGCTCATCCTCGGCATGGACGCCTTCGACACCACCGGCGTCTGGGCGAGGATCTACAAGTTCCAGCTCGGCAGCCACGGCATGGGCGCGGGCTGCGCCATGGCGATGTCGGGCATCGACATGGCGCTGTGGGACATCCGGGGGAAGGCCACGGGCTGGCCGCTGTATCGCCTGCTGGGGGGCACGCGGCGCCCAGTCCCCGCCTATGCCGGCGGCATCTCGCTCGGCTACCAGCCGCCGGCCAGCCTGATCGACGAGGCGCATCCCATGGTGGAGGCCGGCTACAGGGCGGTGAAGCTGCGCATCGGCGACACGGTGCGCGCCGACACGGAACGCATGGAAGCCGTGCGCAACGCCTTCGGCGACGGCCTCGCGATCCTGACCGATGCCAATACCGGCTACACCATCAATGACGTGCGCCGCGTGATGCCGGCCATGGATCAGCTCGACATCGGCTGGCTGGAGGAACCATTCCCCGCCCACGATCACCGCAGCTACCGGGAGGCGCGCGGGCTCGGCCGCACGCCGCTCGCGGCCGGCGAGAACCACTTCACCCGCTTCGAATTCACCCGCGTTCTGGAGGACGACATCATCCGCATCTGGCAGCCGGATCTGTCCAAGGCCGGCGGCGTGACGGAGGTGATGCGCATCGCCGCCATGGCCTCGGCCTTCAAGATCCCGGTGCACCCGCATTCCTCCATGACTGGCGTGAACCAGGCGGCCTCGATCCACCTGCTCGCGGCCATCGAGAATGGCGGCACCTTCGAGGCGGATCTCTCGAAGGGCAACCTCTTCCGCGACGCCATGGGCAGCGAGCCCTGGCGAATCGACAAGGACGGCAACGTCCTGCCGCTGGACAAGCCGGGCATCGGCGTCGAGGTCGACGAGGATTTCCTGACGGCGCACCCGGCCATCGAAGGCCCGGGCTACGTGTGACGGAGGCACGAACAGTGCGAAGGCTCCTCATCGCCGCGGCGCTTGCGCTGCTGGTTGCCATGCCTGCCCGCGCGCAGGATTTCCCCGCCAAGGACATCCGCTTCGTCTGCGGCTTCGCCCCCGGCGGCACCTGCGACCTGCTCTCCCGCTTCATGGCGGAGCACCTGGCGCCGATCCTCGGCCAGCGCGTGGTGGTGGAGAACCGCACCGGCGCCTCCGGCAACATCGCCGCCGACATGGTGGCGAAGTCGCCGCCCGACGGGCACACGGTGCTGCTGGCGACCATGGCGCTCTACACCGTGATGCCGCAGATGCCGGGCATGAACCTGCCCTTCGACGTGGATCGAGACCTCACGCCGATCAGCAACCTTGCCAACATCACCAACGTGCTCGTCGTCTCGCCGCAATCGCCGATCCGCGCCGTGCCGCAGCTCATCGAGATGGCGCGCGCCCGCCCCGGCGGCCTCACCTATGCCAGCGCCGGCAATGGCGGCAGCCAGCACCTGGCGGCCGAGATGTTCAAGCGCATGGCCGGCATCGACCTGCTGCACGTGCCCTATCGCGGCGGCGCGCCGGCAATCGTTGATATCACCGCGGGGCGTACGGACATGATGTTCGGCAACCTGCCGGAGTTCCTCGGCCAGATCCGCGGCGGCGGCCTGCGGGTCATCGCCTATGGGGCACCCGACCCCTCGCCTCTCTTCCCCGACCTGCCACCGATCTCAGCGACGGTGCCGGGCTTCGTGGTGCCCAACTGGTTCGGCGTGGCCGGCCCCGGCAACATGCCGCGACCCGTTCTGGACCGCTGGGTTGCCGCGGTGCGCCAGGTGAACGGGGATCCCGTCTTCCAGCAGCGCCTGCGCGAGAACGGCATGACCAGCCTCATCCAGGGTCCCGATGCCTTCGGCGCCGACATCGCGCGCGAGCGCGGGCGCTGGGGCGAGGTGATCCGCGGCGCCAACATCCGCGCCGACTGATCCTCACCCCCCGCCACGCCGGCCGCGCGCCTGCAGCGCCTCGCACTGGCTGTTCTCGCCGACGCCGAGTTGGATGGTCGGCAGCAGCGCCAGCGGCGGCAGCAGCGCCGCCAGGCCCGCCGCGGCGCCGGCCCGTGCGCCCAGCTCGCCGAGCTCCGGCGCCGCACTCGGGTTGACGAGCGTGCCGGTGATCGCGATGGGTGTGGGCAGCGCGCCGATGTTGAGCCGCTTCGACTGCGTGCGGATGCGCAGGTCCAGCCGTTCCGTCGCCAGCGCCACGCGGCCGCCGCCGGTGACGATGGCGCTGTCGGTGTCCAGCAGCAGGCTGCGCGACTCCAGCACGCCGCGCCGCAGCGCGAAATCGCCGATCAGGCACTCCACCCGCTCGCGCTCCGGCAGGCCGAGCAGGGAGAGCAGCGCCGTGCCGAAGCGCAGCCCCGAGAGATCCACCAGGAAGGCGCTCAGCGTGCCGCCGACCATCACCACGGTCAGCGCGCCCTCCCCGCGGCCGAGGATCTCGCCGATGGAGCGGCCCGTGCCCTCGATGCGGCCGACCCCGCCCATCGTGCCGCTGCCGCGCGCGCCGGCGGCGTTGACCAGTCGAGCGAAGTCCACGCGCCGCAGCTCGATCTCGCCGCGGGCGTGCAGCGCATCGCCCTCGCCCCGGGGCGTGAGCGTCACGCGCGCGGCAAGCTGCCCGCCGCCGATCGGGAAGACGAGGCGCTTCACGTCCACCACGCCATCGACGATGTCGAACTGCGTCACCAGGGAGTCGAAGGGCATGCGCCGGCCCTCGATGCGGTCCGCCGTGTAGTCCACATGAACGTCGGCGGCCTGCAGCTTCGGCAGGTTCAGCGGCTCGCGCGGCAGCAGGAAGGGATCGGCGCGCTGCTGCGCCAGCGCGCGGCGCTGCTCCGGCGTCTGGCCCGGGTCGCCGGGCCGCCCCGGCTCGGCGCCGATGAAGCCCGCCAGGTCGCGCAGGTCGACGCGGCGCGAGCGCAGTTCCGCCGCGAAGACGGGCCGCGGAAGACCGATGGTGACGATCAGCCCGCCGGCCACGTCGGTGCGGCCAATCAGCCCCTCCGCCCCCATCAGCCGCACCCGCCCCGCGGCATAGTCGAGCTGGCCGGCAAGGCTAAAGGGTGGCGTGGCCGGGAAGGGAATGCCGGAGAGCGGCCGCAGCAATTCCATGTCGGGTCCGGCGACCTCCAGCCGCAGGTCGGCGCCGCGCAGCGCCAGCGGTTCGCGCAGCGTCCCCGCGAGGGTGAGGCGCGTCGGCCCGTTCGCCACCTCCAGCCGCAGCGGCCAGGGTTGCGTCGCGTCCTGCAGCGCCAGCACGGCGCCGCCGTCGAAGCGCGCCGTCACCGGCTGGCCCGCATAGGTGCCGCTGGCTTCACCGGCCAGGCGCGGCGCCTCTCCAGGCGGGTCGATGGTGGCCAGGGTCACGCCGAAGTCGGCACCGAGGGTGGCGATGGCGACATGGCCGCGGCCCTCGCGGATCAGCAGCGTGCCGATCTTCGGCCCGGTCTCTGCTCCCGCCTCGCCCGCCGGCGGCGGGCCATGGAAAAGGTAGTTGGTGCGGCCATCCTCCAGGCCGCGCGCTTCCACCTCGGGCCGGTCCAGTTCGATCCGCGGCAGGATGAGCCCGCGGCCACGCAGCCAGTCCAGCGCCTCCACCACGGCCACCACGCGCGGGATGCGCGCGAGCCACGGGGTTGCCTCGGCCGGGAAGCCCGGCGGATTGCCGATGACGACGTCCTCCGCCGTCGCGGTGATGCTGCGACCCAGCGAGAGCCGCAGCCGGCCGATGCTGACAGGCCGCTGCAAGGCGTCGCCCAGCGCCGACTCCACGAAGGGCTTCGCCAGCGGGCCGGCGAAGGCAATGATCGCCCCGCCGAGCGCCACCAGCCCAGCCACGCCGATGCCCGCCACCCACAATGCGCGACGACTGCGCCTAGCCATCCTGCCTCCCGTCGGACGGGGCTGCCCGTTCGGGTAGAAGCGCCTTCCGTCCTCCCCGGTTCGCCGGGAGCCGTGCTTCGCCCCTATGCGATCTCGCGGATCAGCTTCGCGCGCAGGGCGCGGGCGATGTCGCGGCGGTCCTCGGCCGTGAGGACGAAGGCGCCGGGGCCGCCGATCACCTCGCGCCGGTAGGTCTCGGCCAGGGGTTCTCCGAAACGGGTCACCTGTCCGGCCGCCGCGACGGCCAGGGCATTGATCGAGATTCCCGCCGCCACCGCGTCGTCGCGCGCCACGGCCGCCGGCCGGATGCCGCGCAGGTCGGGGCCGTCGCCGGAGAGGTCGATCACCCGCTCCCCGGCGCGGAAGGGCGCGGCCAGCAGCAGGCGCGCGGCATGGTCCAGCGCGTCGCCGATGGCGTTCCAGCCCTGCCGGCTGCGCGGCGCATCCCGCACCGACGTGGCCAGCGCGCGGGCGGAGGCGGCATCGGCCACGCGCATCCAGTCAACCACCGTCGCCGCGCCGCCGGGGCTGCCCCATTCCACCATGGCCACCGCGATGGCGCCGCGCGGCTTGCCGGCGATGGCGGCGAGCACGGCGGGGTGGGCGATCGCCTCGGCATAGCCCTCGCGCTGCAGGCGGAACTCGTCCGGGTCGATGGAGCCGGAGGCATCGACGGCGAGCACCAGCAGCAGATCGACCTCCGGCACGGGCTGGGCCGGCGCGGCGGCCGGCGCAAGCGCGCCGCTCAGGGCGAGAAGGCTGCGGCGCCGCATGGGATCTCCGGCATCACACGTTGCATCGCCGGAGATGGCGGTGCGGCGCCGATCCGCCAAGGTTGGCAGCGCCAGGGGGCCGGCGCAGGATGGGCGCCGCACCGATGCTTCCGGGAGAGACCGCCATGCCCAGCCTGCACGCCAACGGAGCCGACATCGCCTATGCCGAGGCCGGCGCGGGCGGCCAGCCGCTGCTGCTGGTGCACGGCACGCTGGGCGACCAGCGCAGCTTCGCCGCGCAGATGGCGCCGCTGGCGGAGGCCGGCTTGCACGTGATGGCGCTCAGCATG
This sequence comes from Acetobacteraceae bacterium, assembly GCA_019750465.1. Lineage (GTDB taxonomy): Bacteria > Pseudomonadota > Alphaproteobacteria > Acetobacterales > Acetobacteraceae > JAIEOP01. The sequence goes on from JAIEOP010000117.1 coordinate 9,647, forward strand.
CGGCATTGCTGGCCCGGCAGCTGGCCGGCCGAGGGCGGCGATTTCCGCATCGACACGCATGTCGCCGATATCGCGGCTTTCATCACTGCGCTGGACAAGGGGAAGGTCGCGCTGCTGGGGCATTCGCGCGGCGGGCACATCGCCTTCCGCGTCGCGGAGCGGCACCCGGCGCTGCTGCGGGCACTGGTGCTGGCCGAGCCGGGCGGCGACCTCGATGACGACCTGCGTGGTGGTCCGGCGCCCGGGCAGCAGGCCAGCGCCTTCGCCCGCGCCGCCGATCTGGTGGCCGCCGGTGACGAGGAGGCCGCGCTGACGCTGATCGCCGAGCATACCGGCGGCCCCGGCGCCTGGGAGCGGCGGCCGGAGGAGCGCCGCGCGATCAGCCGCGCCAATGCCCGCACCATGCTCGGCCAACGCAACGAGGGGCGCCGCCCCTATTCGCGCGCCGCCGCCGAGGGCATCCGCACGCCGACGCTGTTCCTGTACGGCGCCAACACGCAGCCGAATTTCGTGGCGAACGTGACGGCGCTGTCGGGCGCGATCGCGGGATCGCAGGTGGTGATGATCCGGGACGCGACGCATGGGCTGCCCTATGAGAACCCGCGCGACTTCAACGCGGCCGTCGTCGATTTCCTTCGGAGCCATTAGGCATGCTGACCGTCCACCACCTCGGCCGCTCGCAATCCGAGCGCATCGTCTGGCTCTGCGAGGAGCTCGGCATCCCCTACGACCTGAAGCTCCACGAGCGCGACAAGGCGACGCTGCTCTCGCCGCCGGCGCTGAAGGCGCTGCACCCGCTCGGCGCGGCCCCGGTGATCGAGGATGGCGAGGTGCTGCTGGCGGAATCCGGCGCGGTCGTCGAGTACATCATCGCCCGGCACGGCGGCGGGCGGCTGGCGCTGAAGCCGGGCCACCCGGACTACCCGCACTACCTCTACTGGCTGCACTTCGCCAACGGCACGCTGCAGCCGGCGATGGGGCGGATGATGATCCTCGCGCGGCTGGGCCTGCCGGCGGACAACCCGGTGCAGGCGGCGATGCGCGGGCGGCTGGAGCGGGCGCTCGGCCTGGTGGAGGCGCGGCTCGCCGGCGGCGCGACCTGGATGGCCGGCGCCGAGTTCACCGCCGCCGACATCATGATCGTCTTCACCCTGACGACGATGCGCAGCTTCTTTCCCGTGGACCTCGCGCCCTGGCCGGCGATCCGCGCCTACCTCGCGCGCGTCGGCGCGCGGGAGGGCTACCAGCGGGCCATGGCGAAGGGCGATCCGGGCATGCCGCTGCTGCTCAGCTAGCGATCGCGTAGGCCGGCCGGCGCGGATCGGCGCCGGCCGCCAGCATGCCGCGGCGCGGCTCGGTCATCACCATCTCCACCGTGCCCGCCAGCCAGGTGCGCTCCGGCCAGTCCTTCACGTCGTGGCCCTGCGCCGCCAGGCGGTCGCGCGTGGCCTGCGGCACCCGTGCCTCCACCGCGAGGCGCCCCGGGAAGTAGTCGAAGGGCGCGAAGGAGGACGGGAAGGAGTAGGAGGCGACGCGCGGCGCCTCGATGGCCTCCTGCACCTCCATGCCGAAATGCAGCACGTTCAGCATCACCTGCAGCATGGCCTGGATCTGCACGTCGCCGCCCGGCGTGCCGAAGGGCATGACGCCGCCGTCCCTGGTCACCACCATGGCCGGGTTGGGCGTCAGCCGCGGCCGCTTGCCGGGGGCGACGCCGCAGGGGTGGCGCGGGTCGGGCCGGCTCTGGCTGCCGCGCGGCGAGGGGATGATGCCCAGGCCCGGCACCACGCCGGAGTTGAACGACCCGTCCGAGGGCGTGGCGCTGAACGCGTTGCCCCAGCGGTCAACCGCGCAGCAGTAGGAGGTATCCGCCTCCACCATCGGCAGCGCCCGGTCGGCCTCGCCGGGCAGGGCGGGCACGGAGCCAAGGATGGGTCCGGGCATGCCGGGATGCGCCCGCTCGCGGCTGATCCCGCGCAGGCGGGCATCCAGGTGCACGTCGGACAGCAGGCGTTCCAGCGGCACGTCGACGAAGGCCGGGTCGCCGAAATGGTACTCGCGGTCCGCCATGGCCCCCTTCACGCACTCCGTGAGAAGGTGGAGGTATTCGGGGCTGTTGTGGGCCAGGCCGTCGAGGCCGGCCCGCTCCAGCAGCAGCAGCGCCTCGATCAGCGCGGGGCCCTGGCACCAGGGGCCGCAGGTGATGACCTCGTGGCCGCGCCACATCCGCCGCACCGCCGGCTCCAGCTTCGAACGATAGCCGGCCAGATCCGCCATCGTCAGGTAACCGCCCTCGCGCGCCATGAAGGCGGCGATCTCGCGCGCGATGTCGCCGCGGTAGAAGGCAGCATGGGCGGCGGCGAGGCCGGCCAGCCGCCCCTTCCCCGCCGCCTTCGCCTCCTCGTCCACCATGTATTGCAGCGTGCGCGCCAGGTCGGCCTGGACGAATTTCTCGCCAACCTCCGGCCGCCGCCCGCCGGGCAGGAAGATCGGCGCGCTGCCGGGGTAGCGGGCGTAGTCCGCCTCGTGCTCGCGGATGTTGTTGGCGAGGATGCCATAGACGGCGAATCCGTCGCGGGCGTAGCGGATCGCGGCCCCGGCGACCTCGCCGAAGCTCATCGTGCCGTGCCGCTCCAGTGCGGTGATCCAGGCATCGGGCGCGGCCGGCACCACGGTGCGCAGCACGCCGTTCGGGATCCGGCCGCCATGCTCGCGCATGAACAGGTCCGCCGGGATCGAGCGCGGCCAGTGGCCGAGGCCGGCGATGGTCTCCACCGTGCCGTCCGCCTTGCGGATCAGGATCGGCGCGACGCCGGCGACGTTCACGAAATCCGGCAGCGTGACCCCGAGCGCAATGCCCATCGCGCAACCCGCATCGATGGCGTTGCCCCCGGCCTCCAGCACGGCGAAGCCCGCGGCGGCGGCCAGGTAGTGGCCGGCGGAGACGGCATGGCGCGTGCCGTAGAGGGTCGGGCGGGTGGCGTGCATGCTCGGGTCTTCCCTGGACGCGGCCGGGCGGCCAGGCCAAGCGTCCTGCCGCGTCCCCTGCCCTGTCAACGCCCGCTGCCAACGCCGCGATCGGAGCCGCCTGCCATGCCAGATGCGCCGCCCGTCCTCCTCTCCGTCGATGCCCGCGGCATCGCCACCGTCACGCTGAACCGCCCGCAGGTCGGCAATGCCTACAACGCCGCCCTGCTCACCGGGCTGGTGGAGGGGATGGAGCGGCTGCGCGCCGACCCCGCGGTGCGCGCGGTGGTGATCCGCGGCGCCGGCCGGCACTTCGCCGCGGGGGCCGACATCAACTGGCTGGCCGAGGTCGCGGAATACCCGCCGGAGCGCGCCTTTGAAGCCTCGCTGCTGACCACGCGCGCCATGGGGATGCTGAACGAGTTCCCCCGCCCGACCCTCGCGCTGGTACAGGGCGCGGCCTTCGGCGGCGGCTGCGGCATCGTCTGCTGCGTCGATGTCGCGCTGGCCGCGCCGGAGGCGATCTTCGGCCTGACCGAGGTGCGGGTCGGCGTGGCGCCGACGCCGATCTCGACGCACATGGTGCATGCCATGGGCTTGCGGCAGGCGCGGCGGTACGCCGTGACGGGCGAGCGCTTCGACGCCGCCGAGGCCCTGCGCATCGGCCTGGTGCATGAGGTCGTGCCGGCCGACCGCATCGAGGCGCGGCTGGCCACCGTGCTGGAGGAGGTGCTGCTGGCCGCGCCCGGCGCCGCCGCCGTCACCAAGGCCAGCATGCTCGGCGCCAATGGCCTGACGCTCGATCGGCGAGCGATGGAGTCGCTGGCGCAGGAGGGCTGGATGCAGCGCGCCTCGACGGAGGGCAGGGAGGGGCTGGCCGCCTTTCGCGCAAAGCGCCGGCCGGCCTGGTTCGGCTGACGCAGACAAGCAAGCCGCTGATCCGCCTGGATCCCGCCCGGCGGCGGGGGTGTTGTCATCGAACCTTCATGAAACTGCAACACAGACGACGCTCTCTGCACCTAGACCCGGCGGGCCGACGGGGCTGATCGCCCGGCCGGCAGCCGAAAACGGACCGGAGAGACGCGTGAACCGACGCACCCTGCTGGCTGCCGGCGCAAGCCTGGCGGCGCTTCCGCTCATCCTGCCGCGCGGCGCGGCAGCCCAGGCCGCACAGATCACGGGCGCGGGCGCGACCTTCCCGAACCCGGTCTACCAGAAATGGGCCGAGGCGGCGCGCGCCGCCACCGGCATCCAGGTGAACTACCAGTCCGTCGGGTCGGGCGCGGGCATCAACCAGATCCGCAACCGCACCGTCGATTTCGGCGCCACCGACGCGCCGCTGAAGCCGGAGCAGCTGGCCGAGGCCAACCTGCTGCAGTTCCCGACCGTGATGGGCTCGCTGGTCGCCATCGTGAACATCCCCGGCATCGAGAACGAGCAGCTCCGGCTCACCGGCGAGCTGCTGGCCGACATCTACCTCGGCAAGATCACCCGCTGGAACGATCCGCGCATCGTCGATCTGAACCGCGGGCTGACGCTGCCGAACCTGGCGATCGCCCCGGCCTACCGGGCCGACGGGTCCGGCACCACCTTCGTCTGGGTCTCCTACCTCGCCGCCGTCTCGCCGGAGTGGAAGGAGAAGGTCGGCGTCGGCACCTCCGTGCGCTTTCCGGCCGGCACCGGCGCGCGCGGCAACGAGGGCGTGGCAGGCACGGTGCGCCAGGTGCGCGGCGCGATCGGCTATGTCGAGAACGCCTATGCCATTACCAACCGCCTGGTGACCACGCAGATCCGCAACAAGGCCGGCAACTTCGTCAAGCCAAGCCATGAGTCCTTCACAGCCGCCGCCGCCGCGGCCGACTGGTCGGTGCCGGGCTTCGCTGCCAACATCGTCGACACGCCGGGCCCGGATGCATGGCCGATCGTCGCACCCACCTTCATCCTGCTGCCGACCAACCCGACGGACCCGGCGCGCAGCGCCAATGTGCGCCGTTTCTTCGACTGGGCCTTCGCCAATGGCGACGCGCTGGCGAAGGAGCTGGAGTACATCCCGCTGCCGCAGGCCACCAAGGATGCGGTGCGCGGCGCCTGGCGCAACCAGTTCGGCGCCTGATCCGGACGGGGGAGCCTGGCAGGTCCAGGCTTCCCTCACCGTCCCCCTCCCGGTCGTGAGCACATCGTGAGCCAAGCCGCAGCGATTTCCCCTTCCGGCATCGCGCGCCCCGCGCGACGCGGCGGCAGCATGGGCGACGTGATCTTCGAATGGGCCTGCAAGGGCGCCGGCCTGTTCGTGCTGGTGCTGCTCGGCGCCATCATCGTCGAGCTCTTCATCGCCGGCCTGCCGGCCTTCCGCGCCTTCGGCCTTGCCTTCATCACCTCGGCGGACTGGGACCCGGTGCAGGAGGTGTTCGGCGCCGGCGTCTCCATCTACGGCACGCTGGTCACCTCGATTCTGGCCATCCTGCTCGCCGTGCCGCTGGCCTTCGGGGTGGCCTTCTTCCTGACCGAGCTGGCGCCGCCATGGATGCGCCGACCCGTCGGCACGGCGGTGGAGCTGCTGGCGGCAGTGCCCTCCATCATCTACGGCATGTGGGGCTTCTTCATCATCGCGCCGGCCTTCGGCACCTACATCCAGCCCACCATCATCGACACGGTCGGCGAGCTGCCGGTGATCGGCGCGCTGTTCCAGGGCCCGCCCTTCGGCACCGGGCTGTTCACGGCGGCCTTCATCCTGGCCATCATGATCCTGCCCTTCATCGCCGCCACCATGCGCGACGTGTTCGAGCAGGTGCCGCCGGTGTACAAGGAGAGCGCCTACGGCCTCGGCGCGACGACCTGGGAGGTGATGAAGGGCGTGGTGCTGCCCTATACCCGGATCTCGGTGGTCGGCGGCGTCATGCTGGGTCTCGGCCGGGCGCTGGGGGAGACGATGGCCGTCACCTTCGTCATCGGCAACGCAAACCGCATAAGCTCCTCGCTGTTCGGGCCTGGGAACACCATTGCCTCGCTCGTCGCACTGGAATTCGGCGAAAGCGAGATCGGCAGCCTGAAGCTCGCCTCGCTGCTGGCGCTGGGCTTCATCCTCTTCGTGCTGTCCTTCATCGTGCTGGCGATCTCGCGCTGGCTGCTCCGCTCCCGCCTGAAGGCCTGACCCGATGAGCGCGACAACCATCGCACCCGGTCCCGTGAAGGACGCCGCCGTCGCCCTCGCCCTGGGGCGCCGTCGCCGCCGCACCGACCGGATGGTGCGCGCGCTGTGCCTTGGCGCGACGCTGCTCGGCCTCGCCTTCCTGGCTTCCATCCTGCTGACGCTGACCTGGCGGGGCTTCGAGGCGATGTCGCTGCGCGTCTTCACCATGGTGACGGCGCCACCCGGCTCCGAGGGCGGGCTGCTGAACGCCATCGTCGGCAGCCTCATCCAGGCCCTGATGGGCACCGCCATCGGCACGCCGATCGGCATGCTGGTGGGCACCTACCTCGCGGAATACGCCCGCGGGTCGAAGCTCGGCAACGCCGTGCGCTTCGTGTCCGACATCCTGCTCTCGGCACCGTCGATCCTGATCGGCCTCTTCGTCTACCAGCTGATGGTGCTGCCCTTCGGCGGCTTCTCCGGCTGGGCCGGCGTCGCGGCCCTGGCGATCATCGTCATCCCGATCGTGGTGCGCACGACGGAGGACATGCTCCAGCTCATCCCGAACACCCTGCGGGAGGCGGTGATCGGGCTCGGCGCGCCGAAGTGGCGCATGATCGTCCTGGTCTGCTGGCGCGCGGCGATGTCGGGCATCATCACCGGCGTGCTGCTGGCCGTGGCGCGCGTGGCCGGGGAGACCGCGCCGCTGCTGTTCACCTCGCTCGGCAACAACGCCTGGTCCACCGACCTCTCGAAGCCGATGTCGAGCCTGCCGGTGACCATCTATTCCTTCGCGGGCTCGCCCTTCGAGGACTGGATCGCGCTGGCCTGGGCCGGGGCGCTGCTGATCACGCTCGGCGTGCTCGGCCTCAACATCCTGGCGCGCAGCCTGCTGCGCAGCCGCATCTGATCATCGGGGAAGACGGTCGCATGAGCCAGACCAGCGAGGTCACGAAACCGGCCGGGACGACGGGCTTCGGCGGGCTGCAGGCACGATCCGGCGCGGCGCTGAACACGGTGGTCCGGGTGGCGATCCGCAACCTGGACTTCTTCTATGGCGACAACAGGGCGCTGAAGGCGATCAACCTGGACCTGCCGGATCGCCAGGTCACCGGCATGATCGGCCCGTCCGGCTGCGGCAAGTCCACCCTGCTGCGCGTGCTGAACCGGATGTACAGCCTCTATCCCGGCCAGCGCGCGGAGGGCGAGGTGATGATGGACGGGCGCAACGTCATCGCGCCCGACATGGACCTGAACGAGTTGCGCGCCAAGGTCGGCATGGTGTTCCAGAAGCCGACCCCCTTCCCCATGACGATCCGCGAGAACATCGCCTTCGGCGTGCGGCTGCACGAGCGGCTGCCGAAGAACCGGATGGACGAGCGCATCGAATGGGCGCTCACCCGCGCCGCCATCTGGGGCGAGGTGAAGGACCGGCTCGACACCTCGGCAATGGGCCTCTCGGGCGGCCAGCAGCAGCGGCTCTGCATCGCGCGCACCATCGCCGTCCGCCCCGAGGTGATCCTGTTCGACGAGCCCACCTCCGCGCTCGATCCCATCAGCACCCTGAAGATCGAGGAGCTGATCGACGAGCTGAAGCGCGACTTCACCATCGCCATCGTCACCCACAACATGCAGCAGGCCGCCCGCTGCGCGGATCAGGTCGCCTTCTTCTACCTGGGCGAGCTGGTGGAGGTGGCGCCCGCCGCGCAGCTCTTCACCGCGCCGCGCGAGAAGCGCACGCAGGAATACATCACCGGCCGGTTCGGTTGACCGCCAGCAAGGCGAGGGGATCCATGCCCGAACATACCGTCCGCAGCTATGAGGAAGATCTGAGGCGCCTGCGCGACATGATCGTCCGCATGGGGGGCCTGGCTGAGCGCCAGGTCGCCGAAGCGAACGAATCGCTGATCGAGCGCGACAGCGACCTCGCCACCGAGGTGGTCCAGCGCGACGCCGCGATCGACGCGCTGGAGCGCGAGATCGAGAGCTTCGTGATCCGCCTGCTGGCGCTGCGCCAGCCGGTCGGCGCCGACCTGCGCCTGATCGTCGCGGCGCTGAAGATCAGCCACGACCTGGAGCGCATCGGCGACTACGCCCGCAATGCAGCGAAGCGCGCCATCGTGCTGGCACAGCAGCCCGTCCTCGGCAGCATGAACGGCTTCACCCGCATGGCCGCGCTGGTGCAGGCCAACCTCAAGGGCGCCATCGATGCCCTGGTGCATGAGGACGCCGAGAAGGCCGACGAGATCTGGGCCTCCGACGAGCCGATCGATGAGATCTACAACGGCATCTTCCGCGAGATGCTGACCTTCATGATGGAGGACCCGCGCAACATCACCGCGGCCACCCACCTGCTGTTCATCGCCAAGAACCTGGAACGCATCGGCGACCACGCCACCAACATCGCCGAGACGGTGCACTTCGCCGTGCGCGGCGACACGCTGGACGAGGAGCGGCCGAAATCCGACAGCTCCGCCTTCGCCGTCGTGCGCCCCCCCTCGGCCTGACGAGGCGCCAGGACCATGGCCGATGTCGCATCGCCCGCTGCGGCGCGCCCTACCATCCTGGTGGTGGAGGACGAAGCCCCGCTGCTGACCCTGCTGCGCTACAACCTGGAGAAGCAGGGCTTCCAGGTCGAGGAGGCGACCGACGGGCAGGAGGCACTGCTGCGCGTCGCCGAGGCCCGCCCGGACCTGATTCTGCTGGACTGGATGCTGCCGGCCATGTCCGGCATCGAGGTCTGCCGCCAGATCCGCCGCCGTCCCGCGACGCGCGACCTGCCGATCATCATGGTGACCGCGCGCTCCGAGGACCAGGACGCGGTGCGCGCCCTCGACCTCGGCGCCGATGACTACATCACCAAGCCCTTCGCGATGGAGGGGCTGATGGCACGCGTGCGCGCGCTGCTGCGCCGGTCCGGGACCGTCGCCAGCAGGGGCGTGCTCGCCTGGCGCGACCTGGCCATGGACCAGGACGCGCACCGGGTGACCCGCGGCGGCCGCGCGCTGCACCTTGGTCCCACCGAGTACCGGCTGATGGAGTTCCTGCTCCAGCACCCGGGCCGCGTCTTCTCGCGCGAGCAGCTGCTGGATGCCGTCTGGGGCCGCGACATCCATGTGGAGCCGCGCACCGTCGACGTGCATATCCGCCGGCTGCGCAAGGCGATCAACGGCGAGGGCGAGGTGGACGTGATCCGCACGGTGCGCTCCGCCGGCTATGCGCTGGACGTGGAGAGCCCCTGACGCTCAGCGCCGCCGATCGAGGAAGCCGCGCATCATCCGGGAGGGCTCGTCCGTCGCCCAGGCACGGGCAAAGGCGGCGATCCCGGCCTCGATGGCCTGCCCGGTCGGCAGGTCCTCCCACTGCCGGATCAGCGCCTTCTGGTTGCGGATCGCCCGCGGTCCGGCGGCGCAGAGATGCGCCAGCGCCTCCTCCACCGCCGCATCCAGCGCCGCCGGCGGGACCACGCGCTCGACCAGCCCCCAGCGCTCGGCCTCGGCGGCGTCGATGGTTTCCGCCAGCAGCAGCAGCCGCCGGGTGCGGCCCCAGCCGATGAGGCCGGGCAGCAGCGCCGCCTCGACCACGGAGGGGATGCCGACCCGCACCTCCGGCATGCCGAATTTCGCGGTATCCGCCGCGATCCGCATGTCACAGGCGGCCGCGACCTCCAGTCCCGCGCCGAGCGTCCAGCCGTTGATCCGCCCGACCACCGGGACCGGGCAATCCCGCACCGCAGCGCAGCAGCCATGGACGAGGCGGATGAAGGCCTCCGCAGCCGCGCCGTCGGCAATCGCCGCCATTGCGCCGATGTCGGCACCGCCGATGAAGGCCCTGACGCCGGCACCGGTCAGCACCACGGCGCGCAGGTCCTCGAGCGTGCCAAGCTCCGCCATGGCCGCGGCAAAGCGTTGCATCAGCCCTGGGTTGAGCGTGTTCAGCTTCGCCTCGTGGGCGATGGTCACGCGGGCGACGCGGCCGCCCTCCGCGCGCTCCTCGAACGCCACGCGCACCTCGCCCCGCACGGCCGGGCCCCTTGTCTCGCTCACGCGCATCCTCCGCCGTAACCGCGCGGATGCTGCCAGCGCACGCCACGGCCGGGAAGGCGCGCGCCCCTCGACAGGCCGGGCCGCAGCGTGCCGAATCCCGGACCCGCAACAGGAGATGTCGCCATGGCCGCCCTGACTCCGCTCCAGCCGCCCACCTGGCCGCAGGCCAGGGGCTATGCGCACGGCGTCGCCGGCACCGGCCGCATGGTGCTGGTCAGCGGCCAGGTCGGCAGCGATGTGCACGACCGCTTCGCGCCCGACTTCGCGTCCCAGGTGCAGCAGGCCCTGCGCAACGTCCTGGCGGTCCTGGCCGAGGCCGGGGGCGATGCCTCGCACATCGCGCGGCTCACCTGGTACGTGCTCGACATGGAGGAATACCGGGCGAGCCTTGGCGATCTCGGCCTCGCCTACCGCGCCGTCATGGGCCGGCACTTCCCGGCCATGACCCTGGTGCAGGTCGGCGGCCTGGTGGAGCCCGAGGCGCGCGTCGAGATCGAGGCGACGGCGATCCTGCCGGCCTGACCGCCGCCGCCCCCGGAGCCATATCCGATCTGGTGGAAGCACCTGATCGGATTTCCCGCTTCAGAAACCATGATAGCCGGAGCGGCTTATCTCCGTCCTGCTGGAACGCATGCGTGCTCCAGCAGGACGGATTCTGCTCTGAGCAGGCTTGCGTGACCTGGTCCACACTTCGTGTGGCCCAAGTCCCTGTAATGCAAGCCTGCTCTGGTTCCTGTTCGAGCGCAAACCTCCAGAGGTTTGCTTAGCCGGGCGCGTCGAAGGCGGGGGTATCGCCCTCGTCCGGCATCGCCGGGCCACTCGCGGGCATGGACATGGCGGCATCCTCGTCCCGCCACGCGCTCCGTCGGCGCATCGCCTGGCGCGCCATGCAGGTCCCGCCGACCAGCGCCGCGCCCACCCCGAGCCCAGCCAGGAAAGGTCCGGCGGCGAGCAGCGCCATGCCGCCCATGGCGGCGGCGGCGCCGCCCATCACTTTCGTCCCACAGCGCAGCAGCATCGGTCGGTCACTCCTGGAAGGCTGCCCTGCATAGTGGGGCGGCGAGGCGGCGGGGCAAGGCGCCCGCCGCCCAGCCCTGCCATACGTTACGCCTCAGCTGCGGATCAGCGTGCAGCCGCCCTCCGCCAGGGGGCGGAAAGCCTGCTCGGCGGCCGTGGTCTGCAGCAGCTTGTAGTAGTCCCAGGGGCCGCCGCTTTCCTCGGGCTTCTTCACTTCGAAGAGATAGGCCGGATGCAGCTTGCGCCCGTCCGCGCGGATGCTGCCGGGGCCGAAGGCGTCGTCGTCGCACGGCAGGGCCTTCATCCGCGCCACCGCCTCGGCGCCGCTCGCCTTGGCCGCGGCCGGACCCATCTCCTGCACCGCCTTGAGGTAGTGCAGCGTCGCTCCATAGACGCCGGCATGGGTGCTGGCGATGCCGGGGTTCGGGCCGATCTGCCCGCGCAGCCGCCGCGTGAAGGCGCGGGTGCGCTCGTTCAGGTCCCAGTAGAAGCTCTCCGTCACGATCAGCCCCTGCGCCGTGCGCAGGCTCAGCGAATGCACCTCGGTGATGAAGAGCAGCAGCGAGGCGAGCCGGATCCCGCGACGGTTCAGGCCGAACTCCGCCGCCTGCTTCACGCAATTGATGGTGTCCGCCCCGGCATTGGCCAGGCCGATCACCTTCGGGTTGGTGGCCTGCGCGCCGAGCAGGAAGGAGGAGAAATCCGTGGTGCCCGGGAAGGGCGTGCGCACGCTGCCCAGCACCCGGCCGCCGGCGGCGCGGACGAAGGCGGTGGTGTCGCGCTCCAGCGCATGGCCGAAAGCGTAGTCGGCGGTGATGAAGTACCAGCTGTCGCCGCCGGCGCGGACGGTGGCGCCGCCCACCGAGTTCGCCAGCATCCAGGTGTCGTAGGTCCAGTGCACGGTGTTCGGCGTGCAGTTCCGCCCCGTGAGGTCGGAGGTCGCCGCCGAGGCGTTCATGTGGATCTTGTTCTTCTCGCGGCAGATGTCGTTCACCGCCAGCGCGACGGAGGAGGTGGAGACATCGGCCAGGCAATCGACGCCGTCCCGGTCGAACCAGGTCCGGGCGACGTTCACGCCGACATCGGGCTTGTTCTGCTGGTCGCCGAACAGCACCTCCACGTTGAACCCGCGCGGGCCGAAATCCTGGATCGCCTGGCGCGCCGCGGCGATCGAGGTCTGGCCGGTGACGTCGCGGTACATGCCGGACATGTCCACCAGCACGCCGACCTTGATGGTCTGCGCGGCCTGCGCCCGGGCGCTGCGCCAGGGCAGGCCACCGATCCCGGCGCCGATGGTGGCGGTGGCGGCGGCGCCGGTCAGCAGGCCGCGGCGGTTGAGTGTCATGGACGGTCGTCTCCCTTGGTGGCGCGCCCCGGCGGCTTGCGCAGCCCCCTGGCCCGTGCGGTTGCCACGATAGATCGGCCGCGCATCGGCTGGCGAGGGGGCATGAAGGCGCCGCCAGCCATCGCCGGCGCATCGGCACCGCGCGGCAGCGCGCCAGGGTGGCGCGCGGTCCCGATGGCAATCCAGACCCGCCTCGCGCGACCGCGGGGTGCGCGGGCGGGACGGCAGGGGCTACCATCCCCATCATGTGCGGACGCTATTTCCAGCAGCGCGGCCCGGCTGACGTCGCGCGCTACTTCGAGACCGCGAGCCCGGTGCCGAACCTCGTCGCCTCCTGGAACCGGGCGCCGACCCGGGATGCGTTGGTGGTGCGCCGGCATCCGGAAACCGGCGCGCGCCACCTCGATGCGCTGCGCTGGGGACTGGTCCCGCGCTGGGCCAAGGATCCCGCCATCGGCAGCCGGATGATCAATGCCCGCGGCGAGTCGCTGGCCGAGAAGCCGGCCTTCCGCGACGCCTACGCGAAACGCCGCTGCATCGTCACCGCCGACGGCTTCTACGAATGGCGCGCCGACGGCAAGGCGAAGCAGGCCTATGCCGTGGCCATGCGGGACGGCGCCCCGATGCCGCTGGCCGGGCTGTGGGAAGGGTGGCGCGCGCCGGACGGCTCCATCCTGCGCAGCTGCACCATCGTCACCACCGCCGCGAACCCGCGCCTTGCCGCCATCCACGACCGCATGCCGGTGATCCTGCCGCGCGACGCCTGGCCGCTCTGGCTCGGCGAGGAACCCGCCGCTTCGCCCGATGAACTGGCCGCGGTGCTACGTCCCTACCCGCAGGAGGGGCTGGCGGTGTGGCCGGTGGACAACCGGGTCGGCCGCGTCACCGAGAACGACCGCGGCCTGCTGGCGCGCGACCCGCTGGCGGCGCCGCCCCCGGAGCTGGACGATCCGCCGCCCGCCCTGCCGGACTGACCTACCCGGTCCCGGCGAAGCCCTGCACCAGGGCGCCGGAGACCAGGCGCCAGCCATCGACCAGCACGAAGAAGATCAGCTTGAACGGCAGCGCCACCACGTTCGGCGGCAGCATCATCATGCCGAGCGACATCAGCAGGCTGGCAATCACCAGGTCGATCACCAGGAAGGGCAGGAAGATCAGGAAGCCGATCTCGAAGGCGCGCTTCAGCTCGCCGACCAGGAAGGCCGGCAGCAGCGCGCGCCAGGGCGCCTGCTCGGCCGCGGTGACCGCTGGGGCGCCCGCGATGTCGAGGAACAGCGCGAGATCCTGCTCGCGCACCTGCGCCGCCATGAACGTGCGGAACGGCTCGGCCGCGGCGGCCAGCCCATCCAGCTCGCCGATGCGGCCCTCGGCCAGCGGCAGCAGCCCGGCGCGCCAGCTTTCCTCCAGCACCGGCTGCATGACGAAGAGGCTGAGGAACAGCGCCAGGCCGATGATCACCGGATTCGGCGGCACGCCCTGCGCGCCGATCGCGGTACGCAGCAGGGCGAGCACGATGACGATGCGCGCGAAGGCGGTGGCCATCACCAGCAGCGAGGGGGCGAGCGCAAGCAGCCCGATCAGCGCCGTAAGCTGCACCAGCCGCGACGTGGCCCCGGCCCCGCCGGCGGCACCGAGATCGATGTTGACGCTCTGCGCCACGGCCGCGCCCGGCAGCAGCAGCAGGGCCAGGAAGACCGCTGGCCTCATGCCGACGGCTCCCGCGGCGGCAGCCATCCGATCGTCAGATCCTGCGCACCGCCGGTGAGCACCAGCAGGTCACGCCCGTCGCAGCTGAGGAGCAGCACGCGCCGGCGCGGATCGATCGCCAGCGATTCCTCCAGCCGCAGGCGCCGGCCCGGGCGCGGCGCGCCGGCGGCAAGCGGCGAGCCGCGCAGCACCCGTGCGCCGCCCCAGATGAGCAGCAGCACGGCGCCCAGGGCCGCCGCCGCCTGAATCCATCCCTGCCAATCGAGGGTCACCGGTGCTGCGCTCCATTCTGGGGCGGAAGGATGTGGGGTGCGATTCAGTCCGCGATGGGCTCCAGCGCCACGGCGGCCCGATCGAGGTCGCGCACGAGCGCTTCCAGCGCCGGGCGCAGGGCGACGGCCTCGGTGACCGGAAGCACCCCGACGGCGGCGCAGAGCCGCGCCGCCTCGCGGTCCAGCCCCGCGAAATCAACGACACGGCCCGACTGAATCAGGGCGGCGGCGAGCTGCAGGGTGCCCTGCATGGATTCGATGGCGGCCTGCACGGCCTGTGCATGGGAGAACATGCGGCAAGAATGACCGGGTCTGGTTAAGCGCGCCTTGCCATCGCCGTTCACGGCTTCTTCGCGCATTTGCCGCATGGTCCGTCGCCATGGACCCGATCCGCGGCACCCATATCGATCTCGCCGAGCGCCGCATCGCCTGGCTGGAGGCGCGGCAGCGCGTGCTCGCCCAGAACATCGCCAATGCCGATACGCCCGGCTACCAGCCGCGCGACCTGCGGCCCTTCGCCGCGCTGCTGGCCGGACGCGGCGGCATCGCCGTGGCGCGCAGCGATCCCCGCCACCTCGCCCCGCCGGGCCAGGATCCGCGGACGCGGCCGGAGCGCGGTGCCGCGGAGCGTACGCGCAACGGCAATGCGGTCGCCCTCGACGAACAGGCACTGCGGGTTGCCGATACCGATACCGCGCATGCCCTTGCCACCGGCCTGCACCGGCGCTGGCTCGGCATGTTCCGCACGGCCCTCGGCCGGCCCTGACGACGAACCACCACCGGAGAGCCCGACCCATGGACCTCGATCGTGCGCTGCGCATCTCCTCGGCCGGCATGCAGTCGCAATCGGCGCGGCTGCGCGTGGTGGCCGAGAACCTGGCCAACCGCGACAGCACGGGGGAAGCGCCAGGCGCCGATCCCTACCGCCGCAAGACCGTCACCTTCGGGCGGCGGATGGACCGTGCCGCCGGCGCGGAGCTGGTGCAGGTCAGGCGGGTTGGCACCGATGCCGCCGCCTTCCCGCAGCGCCACGATCCCGCCCACCCGGCGGCCGATGAGCGCGGCTACGTCAAGACCCCGAACGTGAACAGCCTCATCGAGATGATGGACATGCGCGAGGCGCAGCGCAGCTACAACGCCAACCTCGCCGTGCTGGAGACGACGCGCGGCATGCTGACCCGCACCATCGAGGCGCTGCGCTGATGGCTGCCGGCCCGGGTGCGGTTGGCGCCGCCCAGGCCGCGGCGCTCTACCGCTCGGCCGGCACGCCGGCGCCGGAAGCGCAGGATGCGGCCGGCGGCTTCGGCGCCACCATGCACCGGGCCATGCAGGACGCGGTGGAGCTCGGCCGCAGCGCCGACGCCACCGCGACCCAGGCGCTGAGCGGACAGGGCAGCGTGACCGACGTGGTGATGGCGGTCGCCCGGGCCGAGCTGGCGCTGCAGACCGCCGTTGCGGTGCGCGACCGCGTGGTCGCCGCGTACCAGGATGTCATGCGCATGCCGATCTAGGAGCGGATCGCGGAAGGGCGTGAACGCCCGGACGCGTGGACCCGCTGTGTCAACAAGGGCCCCGGCGATGCAGCGTTCAGGATCGAACGCGAACCGTGTAGCCGCGCCGGCCCGGCCGTCCAGGAGGGACGCGATGCATGAAGACCCGATCGGCTTCGCCGCACGCGGCGCGCTCTGGCTCATGCTCGAGGTCGCCGGGCCTCCGCTGCTGGCGATGCTCGCCATCGGCCTTGTCGTCTCCGTCATCCAGGCGGTCACGCAGATCCAGGAAGTCTCGCTGGCCTTCCTGCCGAAGCTCGCGGTGCTGGCCGTCATCCTCATGCTGCTCGGTGGCGGCATGACCAGGGCCCTCACCCGCTACGGCGAGGCGGTGTTCGACGGGGCGCTCGCGGTCGGCGGCATGCCATGACGCCGGAGGCGCTGGGACCGCTGGCCTTTCATGCGGTGCTGGTGCTGGCGCGCATCGGCGGCGCCGTGATGCTGTTGCCTGGCCTGGGCGAGGCAGAGGTTCCGGCGACGATCCGCCTCGGCCTCGTGCTCGCCCTGGTGGCGCTGCTGCTGCCCGGCCAGGCCGCGCAGCTGCCACCGATCCCGGAGGCACCGGCCGAGCTGCTGCGCCTGGTGGCGCTGGAGACCGCGACGGGGCTCTGGATCGGCCTGCTGGCGCGGCTGATCGCGCTGGCGCTGGCGCAGGCGGGGCAGGTGATCGGGCTGATGATCGGGCTCGCCAGCCCCTTGCAGGGCGACCTGCTGTTCGGCGCGCAGGGCGTGGCGCTGTCGCGGCTGCTGGCGCTGCTGGCGGCCGTGCTCGTGCTGGCCAGCGGCCTCTATGCGTTGCCGCTGCGCGCGCTGGCGGAAAGCTATGCGGTGCTGCCGGTGGGGGCACCGCTCGCCGCGGGCCCCGTCGCCGAGACGGTGGTGGTCGCCGCGGGGGAGAGCCTCGGCCTTGCCCTGCGCCTGGCGGGTCCCTTCGTGCTGCTCGCCGTGCTGGGCAACCTGGCGCTGGCGCTGATCGCCCGCGTGGCGCCGCAGGTGCAGGTCCTCATCATCGCCGTCCCGGCGCAGATCCTCGCCGGGATCCTGCTGCTGACGCTGCTGCTGCCGGCGCTGCTCGCGGCTTGGCAGGAAGCGGCGCGCGCCGGCCTTGGCAGCCTGCCCGGGCTGCGCTGATCCGCCATGGCGGAGACCGAGGGCCAGGACGCCCAGGACCGGACAGAAGCCCCGACGCCGCGGCGCCTGGAAAAGGCGCGCGAACAGGGCCAGGTGCTGCTGTCGCGCGAGGTGGTGGGCTTCGCCACGTTGTGCGCCGCCACGCTGACCTGCTTCATCGCCCTGCCGGTCCTCGGGACCGACATGCTGCTGGCGATGCGTGGCCTGCTGGCCGCGCCGGCCGGCGGCGATATCCTGGCGCTGTCCCTGCCCCTGCTGCGTGCCGCCGGGCTCGCCGTGCTGCCAGTGCTGGCGGCAACGGCGATCGCTGCCGTGCTGGCGACGCTCGGTCAGACCGGTTGGCCGGCGAAGGGCCTGACGGCGGAATTCGCGCGGCTGAATCCCTGGACCGGGCTCAAGCGCCTGGTTGGCGCGGAGGCGCTGATCGAACTGTCGCGGACGCTGCTCAAACTCGGTGCCGTGGGGTTGGCGGTATGGCTGGCGGTCGATCCCGCGGCGCTCGGCGCGGCGCTGATGCTCGCTCCCGGCGGCCTGCTGGGGCTCGCCGCCGGGGCGAGCCGGGAGCTGGTGGTTGCCAGCCTTTCGGCGTTCGCCGGCGTCGCCGTCCTCGACATGGTTTGGACACGATGGCGATTGCTGCGGCAGTTGCGCATGTCGCGCGAGGATCTGCGGGAGGAGATGCGCGAGAGCGAGGGCGACCCGATGCTGAAGGCACGGCGGCGGCGCATCGCCGAGGGACGCGCGCGCCGGCGCATGCTGGCCGAGGTCCCGAAGGCAGCAGTGGTCATCACCAATCCGACCCATTACGCTGTCGCTCTGACCTACCGCCAGGGCGACACGTCGGCGCCGCGCCTGGTGGCCAAGGGAGTGGATTCCATGGCGGCACGGATCAGGGCGGCGGCGGAGGCGCATGGCGTGCCGATCGTCTCCAACCCACCGCTGGCACGCGCTCTCTGGCGCATGGAGCCCGACACCGAAATCCCCTCGGAGCACTGGCAGGCGGTGGCGGAAATCCTGGCCTATGTCTGGCGCCTGCAGAGTCGCGCCGCGGGAGGCCCCGCCGGTGGCTGAGCGCCGCCTCGTCGGGCTGCTGCGCCGCCCGGGCCGCGCCGCCGGCGGGGGTACGCCGCCCCTAGCTGCGGCCTTCCGTGCCGTCTTCGAGGCGTCACCCGAAGGCCATGCCTTGCTGGATGCGGAGGGGCGGATCCTGCTCGGCAATTCGGCCCTGGCGCGCATGGCGGGCGCGGCGGTGCCGGTCACCCCCGGCGCACCGGTCGAGCGGCTGGTGGCACCGCCGGCCCGTGCGGCGCTGCTCGCCCATCTCGCCGCAGCCCGCGCCGGCGAAGCGCCGCCGCTGCACGCGGCGCCGGCCGATCCGGCGGCGGTGGCCGATGCGGAATGGGCGCTGCAGGCGCGCCCTGTCCTGGCCGGCGGCCCCGGCGCTGCCCCGCCACTGCTGCTGCTGGCCGTCACCGACCGCACGGAGCAGCACCGGGCAGCGCAACGGCTGGCCGCCTCGGCGCGGCTGGAGACAGTGGGGCGACTGGCCGGGGGCATCGCGCATGATTTCAACAATCTGCTCACCGCCGTCCTGGGCGCCGCGGCCGCAGCCCGGGATGCGGGCCTGAACGACGCGGCCGCCGCCGAGCTTGCGCAGATCGAGGACGCGGCGCGGCGCGGCGCCGGGCTGGTGCGGCAGGTGCTCGCCTTCGCCCGGCAGCAGCCGATGCGGCCGCGGGTGATCGATCTGCGCCAGGCGGTCGAGGATTCGGCGGCGCTGCTGCGCCGGCTGATGGGGCGGCGCATCGCGCTGGAGCTGGCGATGGAAGCCGATGCCGCGCCGGTGCATGTCGATCCGGCACAGCTCGACCAGGTGCTGATGAACCTGGCGGCGAACGCGAAGGAGGCGATGCCGGAGGGCGGCCGCCTGCGCGTCACGGTGGGCCGGGCCGTGGTGCTTCGGCGCGAGGGGGAAGGACCGGAGGCGCTGCCGCCCGGCCGCTACGCGGTGCTGGAGGTTGCCGACACCGGCTTCGGCATCCCGCCCGACGTGCTGCCACGACTGTTCGAGCCGTTCTTCACCACGCGCCCCGACCGCGGCGGCACCGGCCTCGGCCTCGCCACGGTGCAGGGTATCGTGGCGCAGTGCGGTGGGCAGATCGCCGTGGCCAGCACACCAGGGGAAGGCACCGTCTTCCGCATCCACCTGCCGCGGGTCGACGCCCTGCCCGAGGCAGTGCCTGCGGCCGCGGTCGCCCCGGTGACAGCGGCGCCCATGATGCCTTCGCGCGGCACCGGCGCGCTGCTGCTGGTGGAGGACGAGGCGCCGCTGCGGCGGCTCTCCGCGCGGGTGCTGGAGCGCGCCGGCTACCAGGTCCGCGTCGCCGAGAGCGCGGAGGCGGCGCTGGAGCTGTTGGAGGAAACGGCCGAGCCGCCGGTGGCACTGGTCAGCGACGTCGCCATGCCCGGTATCGACGGCTTGGCCCTGGCGCGGCAGTTGCGCGCGCGCTGGCCTGGGCTGCCGGTGCTGCTGCTCTCCGGCTACGCCGAGGCGGTGCTGGGGGAGGATCTGGCCGGTGCGGGCATGGGCTTCCTCGCCAAGCCTTTCGACCCGGCTGAGCTGGTCGCACAGCTTGCCTCGCTGTTCGATGGTGGCACCGCTTCGGCCGGCCGTTAAGGCGGCTACGGTGTTTACTAAATGTTCTTGTCTTTCCCGCCGCCTTGCACCATACAGCAGCGTGTTGCCGGCGGGGAACCAGGATGATTCGAAATTGCATCCTTTTCCGGGTCGGGCACAAGATGCTAGCGTCATGCAAGAGAAGCCGTGATGCGACTCGCGCAGCGGTTGCCGGCAGGCGGGTGACGGTTGTGGGAACTCGCGGCGGCGGCAGAGGCTAGGCAGGCATTGGCCGAATCGGGATCGGCCGGACGCAACGGGGCCATAGGGCAAAGGTCATCCAGGATGGACAAGGGAAAGGCGCTCGACGCCGCGCTGAGCCAGATCGAGCGGGCCTTCGGCAAGGGCTCGATCATGCGGCTCGGCGCCCGCCAGGCGCAGGACGGCGAGATCGAGACGATCTCCACCGGCTCGCTCGGGCTGGACATCGCGCTCGGCATCGGCGGCGTGCCGAAGGGGCGCATCGTCGAGATCTACGGGCCGGAAAGCTCGGGCAAGACCACGTTGGCGCTGCACATCATCGCCGAGGCGCAGAAGAAGGGCGGCACCTGCGCCTTCATCGACGCGGAGCACGCGCTTGATCCAGGCTATGCCCGCAAGCTCGGCGTCGACGTCGACAACGTGCTGATCAGCCAGCCCGATGCCGGCGAGCAGGCGCTGGAGATCGCCGACACGCTGGTGCGCTCCGGCGCCATCGACGTGCTCGTGGTGGACAGCGTCGCCGCGCTGGTGCCGCGGGCCGAGCTCGAGGGCGAGATGGGCGACAGCCATGTCGGCCTGCATGCCCGGCTGATGAGCCAGGCGCTGCGCAAGCTGACCGGCACGGTCTCGCGCTCGAACACGCTGCTGATCTTCCTCAACCAGATCCGCCTGAAGATCGGCGTCATGTTCGGCAGCCCGGAGACCACCACAGGCGGCAACGCCTTGAAGTTCTATGCCTCGATCCGGCTCGACATCCGCCGCATCGGCTCGATCAAGGACCGCGAGACCAGCGTGGGCAACCAGACGCGGGTGAAGGTGGTGAAGAACAAGATGGCGCCGCCGTTCCGCCAGGTGGACTTCGACATCATGTACGGCGAGGGCATCTCGAAGGTGGGCGAGCTGATCGACCTCGGCGTGAAGGCCAACATCGTCGAGAAGTCGGGCGCCTGGTTCAGCTGCGACGGCCAGCGCATCGGCCAGGGGCGCGAGAACGCGAAGCAGTTCATGCGCGACAACCCTGAGATGGCCGCCAGCGTGGAACAGCGGGTGCGGGCACAGGCCGGCATCGTGGCGAATTCCATGCTGGCCGCGGGCGAAGCGAACGACGACGAGGCCGCCGCCGCCGAGTGACACAACCGGGGCGGCGGCGGACGCGCCGCCCCGTCGTCCCGTCCAATCAGGCCGCGCCGCTGCGCCGGCCGGACTGGTCGTTCGCGGCGGTGGTGCCGAGGGCGGCCGGGTTCACCTCGGACTCGGCGACCTGCGTCAGCAGCTCGTCGGTGTCCTTCTCCTCCTTCAGGGTCTGCGCCATCAGGTCGGCGCACTTCGTCTCGCCCATCGCCTTCAGCATCGCGGTCAGCGTGCCGTAGGCCGCGATCTCGTAGTGCTCCACCTTCTGGGCCGCGCCAATCAGCGCGGCGTCGAGCACCGGCCCCTCGTCGAGGTCATCGACGAGCTGCTCGCCCTCCTCGACCAACCCCTCCATCGCCTCGCAGCTCTCGCCCTCGGGCTCGATGCCGAGCTGGCTGCAGACCTCTTCCAGCCGCTCCACCTGGCGCTGAGTCATCTGCAGGTGCTCCTGGAAGGCACGCTTGAGAGTCTGGCTGGTGGCCGCCTCCTCCATCTTCGGCAAGGCATCGAGGATCTGGGTCTCGGCGCTGTAGGTGTCCTGCAGGGCGGTGGTCAGCAGGTCCTTGATCGTGGTGGCCATGCGGCGTTCTCCGGAAGGGCTGGGGGCACTGCACGGGTCCGGGCTGCGGCCCCCGCGCCGGGGAGGAACGAGGCAGCCCCGGGGCCGGTTGCCCGCCGCGTCGGCAACGTCACGCGGCGTCCACCCTCCCCTCCCTTCCCCTCGACGCTGCCGGTCCCGCGCGCTACCAGATCCTGCGAAAATCCCAGCCCGCCGGGACATTCCGCGCGGTCGGAGCAGGGTGCGCCGCGTGGGCGCAAACCAAGGGCGCAGAGCAGCCGGCGATGAGCAGCAGCAACGACATCCGCGCGACCTTCCTCGGCTACTTCGCGCGCAACGGCCATGCGGTGGTGGAAAGCTCGCCGCTGGTGCCGCGCAACGACCCCACGCTGATGTTCGCCAACAGCGGCATGGTGCAGTTCAAGAACGTCTTCACCGGCCAGGAGCGGCGCCCCTACGTCCGCGCCACCACCGCGCAGAAATGCGTCCGCGCCGGCGGCAAGCACAACGACCTGGACAATGTCGGCTACACCGCGCGCCACCACACCTTCTTCGAGATGCTGGGGAATTTCTCCTTCGGAGACTACTTCAAGGAACAGGCCATCGCCTACGCGTGGGAGCTGCTGACCCGGGACTTCGCCCTGCCGAAGGACCGCCTGCTGGTCACCGTGTTCTCCGAGGACGAGGAGGCGCCGGCTCACTGGAAGAAGGTCGCCGGGCTGCACGACAGCCGCATCATCCGCATCCCGACCTCCGACAATTTCTGGCGCATGGGCGATACCGGCCCCTGTGGCCCGTGCTCCGAGATCTTCTTCGACCATGGGGAGCATATCCCCGGCGGCCCGCCCGGCAGCCCGGACGGGGACGGCGACCGCTTCATCGAGATCTGGAACCTGGTGTTCATGCAGTTCGAGGAGGGGCCGCCGGGCACGCGGGTGCCGCTGCCGCGCCCCTCGATCGACACGGGGATGGGGCTCGAGCGCTTCGCCGCCATCCTGCAGGGAAAGCACGACAACTACGACATCGACACCTTCCGCGCGCTGATCCTCGCCTCGGCGGAGATCACGGGGCAGGAGCCCGACGGCGCCTTCCGCGCCAGCCACCGCGTCGTCGCCGACCACCTGCGGGCCGGCACCTTCCTGATCGCCGACGGCGTACTGCCCTCGAACGAGGGCCGTGGCTACGTGCTGCGCCGCATCCTGCGCCGCGCCATGCGCCACGCCCACATGATGGGTTCGCGCGAGCCGCTGCTGCACCGCCTGGTGCCGGTGCTGGTGCGCCAGATGGGCACCGCCTACCCGGAGATCGTGCGCGCCGAGCCGCTGGTCGTCGAAACCCTGAAGCTGGAGGAGACCAGGTTCCGCACCCTGCTGGAGCGCGGCCTCGGCCTGCTCGCGGAGGAGACGGCACGGCTCGGCAGCGGCCAGACCCTGCCCGGCGAGGTGGCGTTCCGCCTGTACGACACCTATGGCTTCCCGCTGGACCTGACGCAGGACGCGCTGCGCGCCGAGGGCCGCCCCGTGGACGTCGCCGGCTTCGAGGCCGCCATGGCCGAGCAGAAGCGCCGCGCCCGCGCCGCCTGGGCGGGCTCCGGCGAGGCGGCCACCGACGCGGTCTGGTTCGACATCAAGGAGCGGGTCGGGGCCAGCGAGTTCCTCGGCTACACCACCGAGACCGCGGAGGGCGAGATCCTCGCCATCGTGCAGGGCGGCCGGCCCGTGGACAGCGCCCCGGTCGGCGCCGAGGTCGCCGTGGTGCTGAACCAGACGCCCTTCTACGGCGAGAGCGGCGGCCAGGTCGGCGACACCGGCCTGATCTCCGCCGGCGAGGCCTGCCGCATCGTGGTGCGCGACACCCAGAGGAAGCTCGGCGACCTCATCGTGCATCTCGGCACCGTCGCGCATGGCGAGGCGCGGGTCGGGCTGCCGGTGCAGGCGGAGGTGGATCACGCCCGGCGCACCGACATCCGCGCCCACCACAGCGCCACCCACCTGCTGCACGAGGCGCTGCGTCGGCGCCTGGGCCCGCATGTGTCGCAGAAGGGGTCCCTGAACGCGCCGGACCGGCTGCGCTTCGATGTCTCCCAGCCGACGCCGATGAGCAGCGAGGACCTGGCCTGGGTCGAGACGGAGGTGAACGCCCGGATCCGCGAGAACGCCGAGGTGGTGACGCGGCTGATGACGCCCGAGCAGGCGGTGGCCGCGGGGGCGATGGCCCTGTTCGGCGAGAAGTACGGCGAGGAGGTGCGCGTCGTCGGCATGGGTCAGGACCCCGCGGCCGAGGACAAGCACGGGGTCTATTCGCTGGAGCTGTGCGGCGGCACGCATGTGCGCCGCACCGGCGACATCGGGCTGTTCAAGATCGTCTCCGAGGGCGCCGTCGCCGCCGGCGTCCGCCGCATCGAGGCGGTCACCGGCACAGCGGCGCTGCGGCTCATCGAGGAGGCCGAGACACGGCTGGCCGAGGCTGCCGCGGCGTTGCGCGTCTCGCCCGCCGAGGTGCCGTCGCGCGTCGCCGCGCTGCTGGAGGAACGCCGGCGGCTGGAGCGCGACCTGGGCGAGCTGCGCCGGAAGCTCGCCACCGGCGGCGCCGCGGCGGAGGTGGAGACGGTGGCAGGCCTGCGCCTGGCGCTGCGCGACCTTGGCGAAATGCCGGCGCGCGACCTGAAGGGCCTGGCCGAAGCAATCCTGAAGGGCGGAACGGCCGACATCGTCGCGCTGGTCAGCAGCGCCGAGGGCAAGGCCAGCATCGTCGTCGCGCTCGGCGAGGGTGCGAAGGGCAAGGCGGACGCCGTCTCCCTGGTACGGGCGGCGAGTGCCGCAGTCGGCGGCAAGGGCGGCGGCGGGCGGCCGGACATGGCCCAGGCCGGCGGGCCGGACGGGACCCGGGCCGCGGAGGCGCTGGCCGCGGTGCGCGAGACCGTGGCCAATGGCGTGCCGGCCTGATGCGTGCCGCCACGGCGCTGTTCCTCGGATTCGGGCTGCTGGCCGCCCCCGCCGCGGCGCAGGAGGTGGCGCTGACCGCCACGCGGTCCGGCACCGCGGCGCCGTTGCAGCTCTGGGCGAGCTATGGCGATGGCGGGTGGTCCGTGCGCGTCGCCGATGATCGTGGCCGGGAACGGCAGCGCTTCATGGTGCGCAGCGAGGTGGCGGACCCGCCGCCCTGGCTCGCGGATGCCGATGGCGACGGCGCCGCCGACCTCTGGGTGCCGGCGATGACCGGGACCGCCAACACCACCTACGCGGTCTGGACGATGCAGCCGCGCGACGGGCGTTTCCGCGCCGCGGGCGAGGTCTCCGGCCTGATCTTCGCGCGCGACCCGGGTGGCTGGCTGGTGGCGCAGGGGCGCAATGGCTGCTGCGCGGTAAGCCTGGTTTTCCACGCGGTTTCGCGCGGGGACGGCACGCTGCGCGAGGCTTTCGCCATCGAGCGTGTCCTGGCGCCGGACGGCACGGCGCGCAGCTGCACGCCACGCGGCCGCGTGCCGCAGGACGTGCTCCGTCCCTGGTGCGCCTCGCGCTCCGCCGAGGCGCTGCCGCCGGGCGTGGTGGCGCTGCGCTGAACCTGCCGGCTACGGCTGCTGCAGCGCGTCGCGCACCACGGAGCGGAACTCGCGGCGGTACAGTTCGCGCAGCACCAGCAGGCTCGCCGCGATCAGCGCCAGCGGGTGCAGCACCCAGGCGAGCGCGGCCAGGCCGAAATAGTAGGCGCGCAGGCCGCTGTTGAAATGCCGCGCCGCGCGGTTGGCCACCTTCGCCGCCACCTCGGCGCGGGCGAAGCCGGCGGGATCCGTGGTGCTCGCCGTGATGCCGCCCATCACGATCGAGCAGTAGTTGAACTGCCTGAGCGCCCAGGTCAGCTCGAAGAAGGCGCGCACGAAGATCACCAGCAGCAGCGCGATCTTGATCTCCCACAGCGTCGGGTCGGGCGGCGTGGCGAAGGGCAGCGCGCCGAACACCCGTGCGCCGAGCTCCGGGCTCGCCATCATCGCCACCAGGCCGGCCAGGATGAAGATGGCGGTGTTGGCGAGGAAGGAAGTGCTGTTCATCAGGTTGCCGATGATCTGCGTGTCCATGATGCGGTTGTCCCGCGTCACCATGGTGCGCATCCATTGCCGCCGGTGCTCGTCCATCGCGGCGATGACGCTGCGGCGGTGCAGGCCGGGCAGGCGATCCACGGCGAACGAGTAGCCGACCCAGCTCACCGCGAAGATGGCGAAGGCCAGCCAATCGAGTGGCGAGAGTAGCTGCATGCGGCACCTGAGTCCGTCCGCCGGGCGCGCATCAGACCCGCAGCGGGTCGTAGGGCGCCAGGCTGATCGGGGGCGTCTCGCCGAGCGCCAGCTGCGCCGCGATGCGGCCCGCGAAGGGGCTGGCGGTCAGGCCGCTCGGACCCAGGCCATTGGCGATGACCAGCCCGGGCAGGCGCGGCACCGTGCCGAGCAGCGGCCGGCCGTCCGGCGGCATGGGGCGGAAGCCTATGCGCGTTTCGATGATGGTGGCATGCGCGAGGCCGGGCGCGATGGCCAGGCCGGCCTCCAGCACCTCCGCCAGGCCGCCCGCGGTGGCGCGGTAATCGAAGCCTGCGCCGGACTCGCGCGTCGCGCCGACCACGACGCGACCCTCTTCGAAGGTCAGCAGGTAGTGCGAGGTCATCGGGTAGAGCACCGGCCAGTGGGCGGTGTCCCGGCCCTCCAGGCGCAGGTGCAGGATCTGCCCGCGTTGCGGCTGCACGGCCATGCGGATGCCGAGCGGCGCAAGAACCTCCGGCGCCCAGGCGCCGCCGGCGAGGATGACGGCATCGGCGCCGATCCTCTCCCCCTCGAGCACCACGCCGCGGACGCGCCCGCCCTCGACCAGCAGCGTGGCGAGGCCGTTGCGCAGCACGCCGCCGCGCCGTGCGATGGCGCGGTGCAGCGCAGCCGAAAGGCGACGCCCATCCACCCGCGCGCCGTCCTCCACATGCAGCGCGGCGCGATCGCCGGCGAGCGGCGGCCAGAGCGCCTTCGCCTCGCGCGGCGTGAGGCGCGTCACGGCGCCGGCGATGGAGGCCTCGTTGGCGCGGCCGCGCACCAGCGGCTCCAGCGCATCCAGCACCGCCGGGTCGGCGGGCGCGCAGAGCGTGCCGACGCGGGCGTAGCCAAGGTCATGCTCGCCATCCTCGGCAAGCGATGCGACAAGGGCGGGATAGGCCAACGCACCGCCGAGCAGGATGCGGTACAGCGACTCGCCCTCGTAGCGCGTCGTCCAGGGCGAGACGATGCCGGCGCCGGCGGAGGTCGCGCGGCCCTCATGCGCACGGTCGAGGAGCACGACCTCCGCACCCGCGCGCACCAGGTGGTAGGCGGCGCAGGCGCCGAGGACGCCGCCGCCGAGGACCGCGACCCGCATCGGTGCCCGAGCCCGCTGTCGGTTCAGCCCATCTTCCTCTTCAGGTTCTCGTCCAGCCTGGCCAGGAAGGCCTGGGTGTTCAGCCAGGGCTGGTCCTTGCCGATGAGGATGGCGAGATCCTTGGTCATGTGGCCGCTCTCGACGGTCTCGATGCACACCGCCTCCAGCGCCTCGGCGAAGGCGACCACGTCCGGTGTGTTGTCGAAGCGGCCGCGATAGGCGAGGCCGCGCGTCCAGGCGAAGATGGAGGCGATCGGGTTGGTGCTGGTCTCGCGGCCCTTCTGGTGCTCGCGGTAGTGGCGCGTCACCGTGCCGTGCGCGGCCTCGGACTCGACGGTGTTCCCGTCCGGCGAGAGCAGCACGGAGGTCATCAGGCCGAGCGAGCCGAAGCCCTGCGCCACGATGTCGGACTGCACGTCGCCGTCGTAGTTCTTGCAGGCCCAGATGTAGCCGCCCTCCCACTTCAAGGCGGAGGCGACCATGTCGTCGATCAGCCGGTCCTCGTAGGTCAGGCCGCGCTTCTCGTACTCGGCCTTGAACTCCGCGTCGTAGATCGCGCGGAAGATGTCCTTGAAGTTGCCGTCATAGGCCTTGAGGATGGTGTTCTTGTGGCTGAAATAGACCGCGTAGTTGCGCTGCAGGCCGTAGTTGAAGCTGGCGCGGGCGAAGCCCTCGATCGAGCTGTTCAGGTTGTGCATCATCATGGCCACGCCGCCGGCCCTGAAGGCGAAGTCGCCGATCTCCTGCGGCGCGCCGCCCTCGGGCGTATAGGTCATGGTCACCTTGCCGGCGCCCGGCACCTTCATCTCGACGGCGCGGTAGATGTCGCCATAGGCATGGCGGCCGACCACGATCGGCTTCGACCAGTGCGGCACCAGGCGGGGCACGTTCCGGCAGATGATCGGCTCGCGGAAGATCGTGCCATCGAGGATGTTGCGGATCGTGCCGTTCGGGCTGCGCCACATCTTCTTCAGGCCGAACTCTGTGACGCGCGCCTCGTCCGGGGTGATGGTCGCGCACTTCACGCCGACGCCGTACTGCTTGGTGGCGTTGGCGGCGTCTATGGTGACCTGGTCGTCGGTCTGGTCGCGGTACTCGATGCCGAGGTCGTAGTACTTCAGGTCTATGTCGAGATAGGGCAGGATCAGCCGATCCTTGATGAACCCCCAGATGATGCGGGTCATCTCGTCGCCATCCATCTCGACGACGGGGGTCTTCACCTTGATCTTCGCGGCCATGGCTGTCCTCGGCGAGGGTCGGGGGCGGTGGTCGGGCCGGCGGGCGCCGATGCGGGTCCGCGGCCGGGTCCGGTCTGCGGCCGTGCTATCGCACCGGGGCGGAAAGGCGGCAAGGGCGGGTGCTGCGCAGCCGGGTCGCGGCTAAGATGTGGGGTGGTGCGGACGCTGAAGCCAGAAGCATTCAGTGCGGAACGGCGAAGCGTACCAGGGCGAAGGCGAAGGTTGCCAGGATCAGGCCGGCACCGCCGGTGAGCAAAGTCAAGGCGGTGGGCAACTGGGCGACTCGGCCCTTCATGTCCGACACGTCCACCTCGACCTTGCGCAGCCGTTCGTCGAAGCGGTCGAACTTCGCCTCGAACTGGTCGAGCTTCTTTTCGATGCGCCCGAGGATGCCCTTGACCGCGCGCATGTCGGCTTCCAAGGCGGCGACGCGCTGCTCCGGCATGCCTCCATCATCGCCGCCGCCACCACCGCCGGCAAGCTTTGCTTTCCTGCGAAGCTCGTCGAGGCAGACAAGGTTGTCACCGCTCATGCGGGGGCTTCTCTCCCAGGGCACGCAGCACATGCACGACCGCATTGATGCTGGCGTCGGCGGTCTTCTTCGCCTGGGCAAGAGCGGCGTCCAGCTCGGCGGCTGCCTCGTTTGTCCTTTCCAACGGAGCCATCGTACCGAGCTTGAGCGCCTCAACGGACTTGATCACGCTTTGCACGGCATTGGTCAGCGCACCAACGGAACAGGCGACCTCAATGAGGGCGTCGCGGGTAGCCATGCCGCCTTCGGAGGAGTTATCCATCACGACACCTCCCGCGCCTTGACCAGCCCCCGCTCCACCAGCGCCTCCGCGATCTGCACCGCATTCAGCGCCGCGCCCTTGCGCAGGTTGTCACTGACGCACCAGAAGGCCAGCCCATGCGCCACCGTCGGGTCGGCGCGCACGCGCGAGACGAACACCGCATCCTCCCCCGCCGCGTCGAGCTGCGTCACGTAGCCGCCATCCTCGCGCTTATCCACCAGCTGCACGCCCGGCGCGTCGCGCAGCGCTTCCCAGGCTTCCTCAACGGTGATCGGCCGCTCGAACTCCGCATGCACCGCCTCGGCATGGCCGATGAAGACCGGCACGCGCACGCAGGTCGCGAACACCTGGATGTCGGGGTCGAGGATCTTCCGCGTCTCCACCGCCATCTTCCACTCCTCCTTCGTCGCGCCGTCGTCGAGGAAGCGGTCGATGTGCGGGATGCAGTTGAAGGCGATCGCCTTGGGGAACTGCTCCGGCACCGCCGGATCGTTCACGAAGACGGCCCGGGTCTGGTTGAACAGCTCGTCCATCGCCTCCTTTCCCGCGCCGGAGACGGACTGGTAGGTGCTGACCACCACGCGCCTGACGCGCGCGATGTCGTGCAGCGGCTTCAGCGCAACAACCATCTGGATGGTGGAGCAGTTCGGGTTGGCGATGATGTTGCGCCGGCCGAAACCCTTCAGCGCCCCCGGGTTCACCTCCGGCACGACCAGCGGCACGTCCGGCTCCATGCGGAACTGGCTGGTGTTGTCGATCACGACGCAGCCCGCCGCCGCCGCCCGCGGCGCATGCACCGCCGAGACCGCAGCACCGGGCGAGAACATCCCGATCTCCGTGTCCTTGAAGTCGAAGCCCTCCAGGGAGCGCACCTTCAGCACCGACTTCTCGCCGAAGGAGACCTCCATCCCTGCCGAGCGGCCGGAGGCCAGCGCCACCACCTCGCGCACCGGGAAGTCCCGCTCGGCGAGGGTCTTCAGCATCTCGCGCCCCACCGCCCCGGTGGCGCCGACGACCGCGACCCTGTAGCCCATGGCTGCTGCTCCTGCCCTCGAGGCCCGCCCTGGGCGAGCCGGAGGCGGGGTCTAGGCCGCGCCCCGTGCGTGTTCAAGCAAGCGCCGCGGCGCCGGCCCCGCTTGGCCGCCGCAACGTCCGGGCCATGGGCTGCGCAGTCGCGCCATTGCACATGCGGGCATCACGGGTGGCGTACCGGTTGCCGCCCCCGCGCGGCGATCCTCAGAACGGCAGCACGATATCCAGGATCTGCTGCCCCAGGCGCGGCTGCTGCAGGTCGGACAAGGTGCCGCGGCCGCCATAGGCGATGCGCGCCTCCGCCAGCCGGTCGTGGCGGATGGTGTTGTCGCTGGCGATGTCCTGCGGCCGGATCACGCCCTGCACCGCCAGCTCGCGCAGCTCCGCATTCACCCGCACCTCCTGCTTGCCGGCAACCACCAGGTTGCCGGTCGGCAGCACCTGCGTGACGGTGGCGGCCAGGCGCAGCGTCACCGTCTCGTTGCGGCGCAGCGTGCCATCGCCGTCCGAGGTCTGGTTGCCATTGGTCTGCACCAGGCTGCTGACGTTCGCCGGCGGCGGGAACCAGCGCGTCTGCAGCCCGAAGAACTGCGGGATGCCCATGGTGTCGGTGCCGTCGCGCGCGCGCTGGGTGCGGTTCTGCAGCTGCGCCTGGTCCTGGATGGAGACCAGGATGGTGATCAGGTCGCCGACCTGCGCGGCACGCTGGTCGCGCAGGAAGGTGCGGCTGCCCGGCCGCCACAGGCTGTTGGCGAGCGGCGGCGGGTCGAGCGGCGCCGGCGTCGGCATGCTCACCGGCCGCCAGGCCGGGTCGCGCGTGGGATCGGTCACCGGCGACATGTCGGGCGCGCGGCCGACGCGGGAGAGACGCTCGAAGGTGCTGCACCCGGGCAGGGCCAGCAGCGCGGCCAGCAGGGCTGGAGCAGGGCGCATGAGCGATCTCCGTTACCGACGTGCCGCGACCGCGATCGGCGCCGTGCCGGCGCCCACGCGCACCCGCCCGGGCGCGACCACCACGCCCTCGACCACGGACTGGCTCATGAGGTTGACCACGCGCACCGTCGCCCCGCGCGGCGCCGCCTCCAGCGCGCGGCCCCCCGCGGTGAGCTGCATCCCCGGCGCGTCCAGCACGAGGGTCACCAGCGCGTTGCGCTCCACCAGCGCCGGCGGCGTGACGTCGGAAAGCTGGATGGGCTGTTCGGCGGTGATGGGCCGGCGCAGCTGCTTGCCGACGAGCTGCGCCGGCGTCTCGGCCAGCGCGCCCCGGGCCAGCTCGGCGCGCAACCGGATGGGGCGCACATCGGCCGGCCCGATGATCTCGCCGAGCGCGAGCCGGCGCACCGCGACCACCGCCGGCACCGTGGCGACGGCGCGACCGGCGACGCGCTGCCGCGTCATCGGCATCCCCTCGGCCACGATCACAAGCGTGGCGGCGAAGCGCAGGGTCACGGCGTCGAAGCTGGCCCCCTCCGCCGCCACGGAAATGGCAGCGCCGGGCGGCACCATCGGCGGGATCAGCCCGCCCAGCTCCAGCGCCGCCTCGCCATCCAGGCCGAGCGGCACCAGCTCGGCGCGCAGCGCGGCTTCGATATCGGGGCGGGGCAGCGGCCGTCCTGGCCGTTCCACCACCGCCCGCTCGCGCACCGTCATCGGGCGCCAGGCGATGCCATGCGCGCGGGCAAGCGCGGCGAGCTGATCCACCTCCAGCACCGTGCGCCGTCCCGGCCCCGGTGCCGCGCCGACCGGGCGGGCCGCGCGGGCGGTATCGAGCCCCTCGAAGATCTCGCCGAGGCGCAGCACCGGCTCCTCGACGACGGCATGCGGGCGCAGCGTGACGAAATCCTGCGCCGCGGCGGGCGTGGCGAGCAGCAGCAGGGCGAGGAACGCGCGCCGCATCTCAGCGCATCCGCGACAGGGTGGAGAGCATCTCGTCGCTCGCGGTGATGACCTTGCTGTTCATCTCATAGGCGCGCTGCGCGGTGATCAGCCGCGTGATCTCCTGGACGACGTTGACATTGGAGGTCTCCACGAAGCCCTGCAGCACCTGGCCATGCCCGGGCTGGCCCGGGGCGGCAAGCTGCGCCTGGCCGGAGGCAGGCGTCGCCATCAGCATGTTGTCGCCGATCGCCTCCAGCCCGCCCTCGTTGGCGAAGATCGCGGTCTGGATCTGGCCCACGTTCTGCGGCGCCACCTGGCCATCGAGCTTGGCGAGCACCTCCCCGGCGGCATTGATGGTGACGTCGCGCGCGGCAGCCGGGATGGTGATTCCGGGCATCACCATGAAGCCCTCCGCGGTGACGATCTGGCCCTCGGGCGAGAGGCCGAAGGTGCCGTCGCGCGTGTAGGCGGTCTCGCCGGAGGGCAGCTGCACCTGGAAGTAGCCGTTGCCGCGCACGGCGAGGTCGAAGCGGTTCTCGGTCTGCTGCAGGTTGCCCTGTTCCGAGATGCGGTACACGGCCGCGGTCTTCACGCCGAGGCCGACCTGCGCGCCGGCGGGCAGGATCGAGCCGTTGTCCGAGCTCTGGCTGCCGACACGGCGCAGGTTCTGGTAGATCAGGTCCTGGAATTCGGCGCGCCGGCGCTTGTAGCCGGTGGTGCTCATGTTGGCGATGTTGTTGGAGATGACCTCGACATTGGTCTGCTGGGCCAGCATCCCCGTGCCGGCAACCTGGAGCGAGCGCATGGCGTGCCTTTCCCTGTCCGGTGTCAGCGGCGGCGCAGGATGCGGTCGACGGCGCCCTGCAGCCGCTCGCCCTCGCGCTCCGCGAATTGCGTGGCGAACTGGAACTCGCGCAGCTCCGCGGTCAGCCGCGTCATCTCGAGCACGGCGCTGACGTTGCTGCCCTCGACGGCGCCCTGGACCAGGTTGGGCCGCTCCACGGGCTCGGGCGGATCGTCGGCGGCGTAGAGCCGCCCACCCTGCGGCTTCAGCGCCTGCTCGTTCTCGAAGCGGACCACGCGCAGGCGCCCGACCACGCCGTTCTCGCTGCGCACGGTGCCATCGCCCTGGATCTCGATGCGGGTGTCGTTCGCCGCGAAGCCGATCGGCGTGCCGGCGGCGCCGAGCACCGGGTAGCCTTCGGCATCGATCAGGCGGCGCTGTGCATCCAGCGCGAAGCGGCCGGCCCGGGTGAAGCGCTCGCCCTCCGGCGTCTCCACCGCGAAGTAGCCCTCGCCGCGGATGGCAACGTCGAGCGGATTGCCGGTGACGCCGATCGGCCCCGCCGCGGTGTCGCGCCAGGTGGCGCGATCGAGGGCATAGGCCACCGGGCGGCCGCCCGAGGGGCCGCCGACATCCCGCTGCTGCTCCACCGCCGCGGCGAAGATCGGCCGCGCCGCGCGGAAGCCCGGCGTATCCGCATTGGCCATGTTGTGCGCCAGCACCTCGGTCGCGCGGAGCTGCGCGCCGAGGCGGGAGAGGATGATGTATCCGGGCGTGTCCATCGGCGTCGGCTCCGGTCGGCGCCCGGGCGGGCGCGGGTTCGGCGAGGCAGTCTCGGTCGGCGATGGGCAAGCCGCGTGCCAGCCGCGCCGGGCCGTTTCGCGCCGCTTCCAGACGCGGGAAGGGCTGCCGGACCTGCCGCCTAGGCAGGAACTGCCGGCGCGACCCTGCCGGGCAAGGCTTCGTTAAGGCGCACCCGGCATAACGGCGTGACCAGAACGGCCAGGATGGGCGATGGCAACGGCAGCAGCACAGCAGGTGGCGGGATCGGACACCGAGACAGGCACGGCCGCGCCGAAGCGTGGGCGGAAGAAGCTCCTGGTCCTGATCGCGGTACCGCTGCTGCTTGCAGCGATCGGCGGCGGCCTCTGGGCTTCGGGGCTGCTGCGGGGAGTGCTCGGCGGCTCCCCTCCCCCGGCCGAGGCAACGGAGGGCCAGGCCGCCGCGCCGGCGCCCGCACCCCGTGCGCCGCCGGTGTTTCTCGACATGCCCGACATCATCGCCAACCTGAACATCGGCAACCGGCGGACCGCCTTCATCAAGCTGCGCAGCAAGCTCGAACTCGCGCGGGCCGAGGACCGGCAGGCGGTCGAGGCAGCGATGCCGCGGCTGCTCGACCTGTTCACCACCTACCTGCGTGAAATACGTCCGGAGGAGCTGCGCGGCAGCGCCGGCACCTTCCGGCTGCGGGAGGAGCTGCTGAACCGTGCGAACATCGCCGTCGCCCCAGCGCGCGTGACAGACGTGCTCTTCCTGGAGATCCTCCAGCAATGAGCGGCCAGTCGGAGGAGGACATGGCCGCCGCCTGGGCGGACGCCATGGACAAGGAAAACGACGCGACGCCAGGAGCCGATGCGGCGGCCGCCGCGAAGGACGCTGCACCGGACGCGACCCGGGTGCTGAACCAGGCCGAAATCGACAGCCTGCTCGGCTTCGGCGGCGGCGAGGCCGCGGAGGCGCAGCAGAGCGGCATCGAGCGCATCGTGAGTGCGGGTCTCATCTCCTATGAGCGCCTGCCGATGCTGGAGATCGTCTTCGACCGGCTGGTGCGCATCACCTCGACATCGCTGCGCAACTTCACCTCCGACAATGTCGAGGTCTCGATCGACGGCATCCTCTCGCTGCGCTTCGGCGACTACCTGAACTCCGTGCCGCTGCCGGCCATGCTGGCGGTGTTCAAGGTGGAGGAATGGGACAATTTCGGCTTGCTCGTGGTGGACAGCCCGCTGATCTACTCGGTGGTCGATGTCCTGCTCGGCGGGCGGCGCGGCACCGCCGCCATGCGCATCGAAGGCCGGCCCTACACCACCATCGAACGCACCCTGGTCGAGCGGCTGATCACCGTGCTGCTGGCCGATCTCTCCACCGCCTTCGCGCCGCTCTGCGATGTCAACTACCGGTTCGAGCGGCTGGAGGTGAATCCACGCTTCGCCGCCATCTCGCGCCTTTCCAACGCCTGCGTCCTGGTCCGCCTGCGCATCGACATGGAGGATCGCGGCGGCCGCGTCGAGCTGCTGCTGCCCTACGCTACCCTGGAGCCGGTGCGCGAGCTGCTGCTGCAGCAGTTCATGGGCGAGAAGTTCGGCCGGGACTCGATCTGGGAAACCCACCTCGCGGAGCAGCTCCGCCATACCGAGCTCTCGCTCGACGTGGTGCTGGACGAGCAGACCATGCCGCTGTCCACGGTGACGGCGCTGCGCAGGGGCGACTGCATCACCCTCGGCGCCGGGCCGGGTTCGCCGGTGCGGCTGCGCTGCGGCGATATTCCCCTGTTCGATGCCGAGCTGGGGCGCCGCGAGAACCGCCTGGCGGTGCGCATCCTGCGCGAGCTGACGGCGCAGCAGGGCTGAGGGAGGGTCGGCATGAGCGCCCTGGAATGGGTTCTGCAGCTCGTGGTGGTGGCGCTGCTCGCGGCCGCGCTGCCTTTTGCGCTTCGGCTGGAGCGGGCGCTTTCGGCGCTGCGGCGCGATCGTGCGGCGCTGGATGGCTCGGCCGCCGGGCTGGCCGAGGCGACGCGCCTGGCCGAGGCCGCCTCGCTCCGGCTGCGCGCCTCCGCCGAGGGTGCGGGGCGGCAGGTGGCGGAGAAGCTCGCCGCCGCGGAGCCGCTGCGCGACGACCTGCAATACCTGGTGGAGCGGGCCGAGGCGATTGCGGACCGGCTGGACGGTCTCGTGCGGGTCGCGCGCACGGCGTCGCCGCGAGCCGATGCGGCCGTGCCGGCCGCGGCGCCGGCGCCCGGTCGCAGCCGTGCCGAACGTGACCTGATGCGGGCGCTGCTGCACGGTGGGCAGACGCCGAACGGAGCCGCGTGATGCGCCCGCCACGCCTGCGCCTCCTGCCGTCGCTGATCTGTGGCATGGCGCTCCTGCTGGCGGTGAAGCTCGGCGTGGGTAGCCTGGCCTTGCTGGAGCAGGCATCCACCGGGCGGGTGACCCTGGTCGCCGTGGCGCAGGCTGAAGCCAACGCCCGGCCGGCCCAACCCGCCCCGCCGCCGGCCACGCCGACCCGCCCCGCGGCGGCGCCGCGGCCCGACGCTGCC
>JAIEOP010000254.1 GCA_019750465.1 Acetobacteraceae bacterium
CGGCCCCCGCCGCCGGCGGGGCGGGCACGGCGCTGCAGGTCGCGGAGACGCCGGCGCAGACGCTGGCCCGCGTGCTGTCCCGGCGTGGATGGCTGCGCGACGACGCCGTGGCGAAGGCGCTGGAGCCGGTGCTGGTGCGGCTCTGCGCCGGCTACCTGCTGGCCGAGAGCGCGCCGGGCAATGCGCGGCGGGCGCGCGACCCGGTGGCGCATTTCCATCTCTCGAACGGCGCGCGGGTGGAGCGGCTGAACTGGCGCGGCGATGTCAGCGAGAAGGGGATGAAGGAGAGCGCGGGGCTGATGGTGAACTACCTCTACGACCCGGCACGGATCGAGGACTACCACGAGGAGTATGTGGGGGAGGGAAGGCGGCCGGCGGCGACGGCGATCCGGAAGCTGGCGCGGGGGTGGGGGTAGGCGGGGACGCCGTCACGTGGCGTCGCGCGCAACCCAATCCGCTTGGACGTGGACGCCGGTCGGCGGGGCGATGCGATTGCGGACAGGCAGGCGCACGGCCTGCGTCCGCTCCTGCCAGCGGGCGAGGAACTCCTCTAGCTGCTGCGGGGGGTAGGACAGGCTCCAATTGTCCTTCGACGTGGATCGCCAATGCCACTCCGCCGTCGCCATGCCAGTGAAGGCAAAAGGCGTCAGGCCGGCCATCAGGATCATGAAAAGGACATCCTCGGAGAGCTCGATGCGCGGATCCCGCAGCACCTCCTCGGTGAGCACAGCTCGCCTGCAAATCCAGGCATTGTGCCCGATGACATTCCGCAGCGGCGAGAAATCGACGAACTCTTCGGCCGAACAAGCGAGAAGCTCCCTTCGCTCCTCGATCACCTGATTTCCCGGGCCGCTGAAGTTGGGCGACCAGAAGAAATGACCAGGCTCATCCTGGATGCGGATGAGACCAGTGTACACGAATCCCACATCCGGCTTCTTGTCGAAAACGCTCAGGATAGACTCGACGTGGTTTGGCAGCAGCGTGTCGTCATCGTCCAGGAAAGCGATGAATTCCGCCGACGAGGCATTGAGGCCCGCCCACCAGGAGGTTCCACGATTGCCGCTGTTCGGCACGATGATGCGGTTGATCCAGCGAAAACGGTCCTCGACCTTGGCAATGAGGTCGTCCAGGCCCTCCACCGGGTGAAACTGGACAAGCGTGATGGCCAGCGCGGGATAACTCTGCGCGACAAGGCTGCCCAGCGTGCGCGCGAGGGTCGTCGCCGAGCGCGAGCCGATGCGGATCACATATTCCACGGTTGGCGACGGCTTGCCTTCCAGCGCCCGGACGGAAACCATGCCTCGTGCGATTCGGGTGCGGTCCACCACCGCCGGAAGGGGCCGCAACATCGTCTCCAACGTGAGGTTGTGCCGGAACAGGGCATTCGATCGGGCAGCGAGCTTCGAAGCCGAGGCGGGGTTGCGCCTGGCCCAGTCCATATGCGCAGCGACCTGATCGGCCACGAGCGGCGCCGGCAGGTCGGCATCCACGTAGAGCACGCTGTCCCGGAACCACTGCCTCGGGAATTCAAAATCGTCGCAGATGATCAGGGCGCCAGCCGCCGCGGCTTCGAACAGCCGCATCGAGGGGCAGTTCGCGGCGCGGTGCGCGGCCTTGTGCAGGCAGAGCGCCACGCCTGCCTCGCGCAGCGCCCCCAGCACAGAGATCCCGTCGAAGGGCAGGGTCCCCGCATACTCGTCCCCATGCCCCTGCCAGATACGCGGCGGGCCGTAGAGCCGCAGCGGAACGCGCCCCTGCAGCGCACGGAACACTGCGCCGTGCCGGGTGCCGTCCCAATGCAGTCCGGCGTACATGATGGACAACCGGTCGGGCAGCGGCCCTGCCGGTCCCTGGTCCGGCGTCGAGGGCAGCATGAGGTGCTCCGCGATCACCGGCCGCTTTCCGCAGCCCGTCAGATAGTCGTCGATCCATTGGGCGATCTGGTCGGAGCCGCAAAGATGCGCGTCGTGGCTCAGGATGCTCTTCCGTCGTAGCGGATCCTCCGCGTAGAAGGCGAACGGGCTCCACATAACGGCGAGCGTCGGAAAGGGCGTCAGTTTCGGCGAGAATTCGTGCGTCAGCAGCACGCAGTCCGGCTGGATGCGCAGGATGTCGTCCGAAGTGACGACCTCGATCGCTTCGTACCCGAGCCGGTCGCAGGCGACGAGGCAGCGGCGGATCCACTCTGCTTCGGCGCTCTGCGGGATGTTGGGGAAGCCGTCCTGGATGGCGATGCGCATGGATGCGGCCTCAGCCCGCCTGCCCCGCCTGATCCGGGGCGCGGACAAAGACGCCGTCCACCTGCAGCAGCAGGCCGGTCTTCGGGTCCGCGAATTCCGGACTGAGCGCAACACAGCGATACCCGAGCTTGGCGAGTTGCTGGCAGAGTTCGAACATGGTCGGAGCACCGGCATAGAGCGGCGTGAGGGACATCTCGCACAGGATGACCTCGACCTGGTCGCGACGCTGCCCCAGGCCCCTCAGCACCTCCGCCTCGAAGCCCTGGGTATCCATCTTCAGGCCGAAGCGCGTGGTGGCGTCGGAGAAGGTCCGCTCGATGAAGGCGTCGAGCGTCACGACCGGACAGGTCTCCCGGTCCACGTAGTCGGACTCCGGCGCAGCGCTGCGGTGGCTCTCCAGCATCGGCAGGAGGGAGGAGCTGTAGGAGTTGCCAGCGACATGGATCGTCGCCTCGCCTTCCGCCGCGCCCACGGCGCAGCGTGGGACGACGGACCACAGCGGGTCATCCTTTGCCTTCGCCGCCAGCGCCGCATGCGCCTTGCTCAACGGCTCGAAGCTGACGATATGGCCGATATGGCCGCAATACCGCAGGCCCTCGGCGAACTGGCCGGCATTGGCGCCGACATCAAGGATCACGTCCACCGCGGCCCGGCGGCATTCGGTGAGAAAACTGCGAGTCGAATGTTCCAGGAATGCGGCGTACCCCGTTGCGGCTGGCGCCGCGGTGCTGGCCCTATCGGTGGTGGGCTGCACGGGCTGCTCCGGTGGTGGGGCCTCCTGGTGCACGACCGCCTCCTGGGCCAGAGCGTCAGGCAGCCGAGGCTCAGGCATGCGGGGGCCGACCAGGGTCTCCCAGGGCAGGCGTTTCGCCATGCCAAGCCGCTGCCCCAGCTTGCGCCAGCGCGAGCGGCCGAGATCGGCGCGGTGTTCCCACAGGCGTGCCATTTCCGCGCGCAACCGCCGCTCATGGTCCAGCGTGCTGGCGAGGTTCGGCGCCAGGAGTGCCGGGTCCGGCGCCCAGGCGCCGCCCTCCCACGGCGCTGGCCTGGCCAGCCCAAGCCGCAGCCCCAGCCGACGCCAGCGCGATCGCTGGAGGATGTCGGCGATATCGGACTGGATCTGGGCTAATTCGCGCTGCAAATCGGCGAGCGCCGCGGACATCCTCGGGTCCGGAACCGACCCGTGTGGCGCCGCGACCGCCGGGGCCGCTGCCTGCGCGCGCGCAGGCAAGTCCCGCAGCATGGCCAAGCGCTGTTCGGCAAGGCTGCGCGCCGCGACGAGCGCGCGACGCAACCTGCCGAGGTCCGTCGCCTGCGCCTCCACCACGCGCAACAGGCCGGCGGCGTCGTCGGTCGCGCTGGCGATCGGCACTTCGCTGGCAATCGTCAGTCGCGGTGCCTGCTGGCGGGGCTCATGCTGCCGCAGCTGCGCGAGCTGGTGCTCAAGGCGTTGGATCGCCGCATCGCTGAACGGATCCCTGATGTTGACGGGCACGCGGAAGCAGCGCCGCAACTCGCCATGTTCGCGCGCCACGTAGTAGCGGTTCAACCCGTCAAAGTAGACGTAATCGTAACCCTGGGCGAGCAAGGCCGGTTCCCAGTCCTGATGGGTCGGCTCGAGCGTGGTCGGACGCAACGCCTCCACGAGGATGATCCAGGGCCGCACCGCGTCGAAGGTGGTGCCGGCGAGCACGTCGGCCTCCCCGCCCTCGACGTCGATCTTCAGGAAGTGGACCTCCTGCCCGGCAATCTCGGCGAGGATGCCGGAGAGTGTCATGACCTCGACATCCCGCTGGCCCACCTGGCGGCCGGAGACGAGGGTGTCGATGGCGATATCCGGCCTGGTGGTGGACAAGCCGCTGTCGCCGAAATCGAACAGAACGGCCTTGCCGGGGCAGCGGCCGAGGGCGACCTGGAGGGTACGATCGCGCTCCCGCATCCGGCGCAGCTTTTCTGCAAAGAACGGGTCAGGCTCGATGTTGACGCCGGACCATCCGCGTTCGTAGAACGCTCGCGTTACCGAGATGATTTCCGGATCGTGGGCCCCAACGTCAATATAGAACCCGGTTTCCAGGCGGTGAAACGCCCGCCACAGCAGGACATCTTCTCGGTTCTGCGCATAGGATACAATTGAACGATCTGGATATTCGAACTGCTGATCCAGAGATTTCGCCTCGGATATGATATCGCCTGAGACTCCATCCATGGCGGTTGAACCTCTGCTTCAGGACATACACCGAGCACCGCTAGGACCGTCCATGTCGCACTGCAACAAGGAAGCTGCAACCATCTCGGAATCGTGAATTTCGGCTTTGCCGCCGACGTCCTCCGCATGGTCCGACTGTGCCAGGGAGCACAGTCGGCGCGCGGCGGGGTCCAGGCACGCGCACCGCCGGATCCTGCGCTTGCCGGCTCCTGCCGAAGCGGCGACAAGAGCAGCCATGCACGGCGCGCCCGGAGTGAACCCATGAACGTCATGAGCGCTGTCGGACCCGCTGCGGCGGGCACGGAGGAGGCCAGCCGCCTCGCCCTCCTCCACGCCGTGGAGCGCAAGCTGCTCTGGCTCTCCGCCTGGATGATCCACCACGCCAACCACATCCGCCCGAACCGGGACGGGCTGAAGGTCGGCGGCCACCAGGCCTCCTGCGCCTCGGTCATCTCGATCATGACGGCGCTCTACTGCGACGCGCTGCGCCCGCAGGACCGGGTGGCGGTGAAGCCGCATGCCGGCCCCGTCTTCCACGCCATGAACTACCTTCTGGGCCGGCAATCGCGGGAGAAGCTCTCCACCCTGCGCCAGTTCGGCGGCATCCAGCCCTATCCCAGCCGGGTGAAGGACGGGGCGGAGGTGGATTTCTCCACCGGCTCGGTCGGCCTCGGCGTGGCGCTCGCCAGCTTCGGCGCCCTGGTGCAGGACTATGTGCGCCTGCATGGGCTCGGCCGCGCCGACATCCCGCCGGGGCGCCACGTCGCCATCGTCGGCGACGCCGAACTGGATGAGGGCAACATCTACGAGGCGCTGCTGGAGGGCTGGAAGCACGACATCCGCAACGTCTGGTGGGTGATCGACTACAACCGCCAGAGCCTGGACAGCGTGGTCCCCGATCGCCTCTTCGGCCGCATCGAGGGGCTGTTCCGTGACATGGGCTGGAACGTCGTCACCCTGAAATACGGCAAGCGTCTGCAGGCCGCCTTCGCGCGCGAGGGCGGCGAGAGCCTGCGCCGCTGGATCGACGACTGCCCGAACAGCCTCTACGCCGCGCTCACCTTCCAGGGCGGCGCGGCCTGGCGCAGCGCGCTGCTGGCCGAGCTGGGCCGCGACGAGGCCGTGCGCGGCATCATCGACCCGCTCTCCGACGATGACCTGCACGCGCTGATGACCAATCTCGGCGGCCACGACATCGAGACCCTGATCGAGGCCTTCCGCGCCCAGGACGCCGAGGGCGACCAGCCCACCTGCTTCATCGCCTACACCATCAAGGGCACCGGCCTGCCCTTCGCCGGCCACAAGGACAACCACGCCGGCCTGATGACCCGGGAGCAGATGACCCTCTTCCGGCGGGAGATGGGCATCCGCGAGGGGCATGAATGGGACCTGTTCGAAGGACTGGAGCAGCCGGATGCGGTTGCGGCCTTCCTGCGCGGGGTGCCCTTCGCCCGGCCGCTCGCGCCGGAGGGCAGGGCGCTGGTCTCGCCCGCCGTTCCGGTGCCGGCGGCCTTCCCGGTGCCGAAGGTCGGTGCCGGCCGCAAGCTCGCGACCCAGGCCGCCTTCGGCGAGATCCTGGCGGAGATCGGCCGCGGCAGGGGCGAGGCGGCGCCGCTGGCGAAGCGGATCGTCACCACCAGTCCCGACGTGACCGTCTCCACCAACCTCGGGCCCTGGGTGAACCGGCGCGGCATCTTCGACCGGCATCTGAAGAACGACGTCTTCCGCGATGCGAAGCTTGCCTCGGCCCAGCGCTGGGGCATGTCGCCGGAGGGCCAGCATATCGAGCTCGGCATCGCCGAGCAGAACCTGTTCCTGGTGCTCAGCGCGCTGGGCCTGAGCCACAGCCTCTACGGTGCGCGGCTGCTGCCGGTGGGGACGGTCTATGACCCCTTCGTCAACCGCGGCCTCGATGCGCTGATCTATGGCTGCTACCAGGATGCGCGGTTCCTTCTGGTATCAACGCCTTCGGGGCTGACCCTCGCACCGGAGGGCGGGCAGCACCAGTCGGTGAACACGCCGCTGATCGGCATCGCCCAGGACCGGCTGGCGAGCTTCGAGCCGGCCTATGCCGACGAGCTGTCCATCCTGATGCGCTGGGCCTTCGAGCACATGCAGAAGCCGGATGGCAGCGCCGTCTGGCTCCGCCTTTCGACGCGCGGCCTGGAGCAGCCGGAGCGCGCGCTGGATCCGGCGGCGGTGGTGGCCGGAGCCTATTGGGTGGTGCCGCCGGCGCCGGGGGCGCGCATTGCCATCGCCTACCAGGGACCGGTCGCGCCCGAAGCACTGGCGGCCTTCGAGGACCTGCGATCGGAGGAGCCGGGGGCGGGGTTGCTGGCCGTGACCTCGCCGGACCGGCTTCACGCTGCCTGGCTCACGGCGCGGCGCAAGGCCCGGGCCGGTCATGGGTCGCCAAGCTGGATCGAGGAGTTGCTGGCGCCGATGGCCCCGGGCTCGGCGCTGGTGACGGTGCTGGATGGCCATCCGGCGGCGCATGCCTGGCTTGGCGCGGTGCGCGGGCAGCGGGTGGTGCCGCTCGGCGTCGATCACTTCGGACAGGCTGGGGACCTGCCGGACTTGTACCGGGAGTACGGCCTGGACGCGGATGCGATCCTCGACGCCTGCGCGCAGGCGCTGCTGGGGTAGAACTGGACTATGACGATTGCTCCCACGGCGCGCGGATCGCCGCGGCGGTCCCGCTTTGCATTCCACGGACGTCGTCGGCGCGGACCTGAAAGCGGGAGGAGCCGACCGCCTGCGTGACGGCCGGCCCCAAGCGCCGCCTCGGGATCACACGATCACGTTGAGGTCCGAGAACTCCGCCAGCGTCGCCCCGCGCACGAAGATGCTGGTGCCCGAGAGGTCGAAGGTGACGCCCGCGGCTCGCGCCGACGCCGCGGCCAGCGCCTCATCCAGGCTGGCCAGGCCGAAGGCCGAGAGGTCGAGCACATCGTCCATCCCGAAATCCCGGACCAGGTCGCTGCCGCCGTCCGGCGCGAAGATGAAGCGGTCCGCGCCCTCGCCGCCGACCAGGCGGTCATCGCCGGCGCCGCCGGTCAGCCAGTCGTCGCCGTCGCCGCCGCGCAGGGTATCATCCCCGTCGCCGCCCTCGATGGTGTCGCCGCCCTTGCCCGCCACCACCAGGTCGTTGCCGCCCTGTGCGAGGATCAGGTTGTCCGGCACGCCGCCGC
This sequence comes from Acetobacteraceae bacterium, assembly GCA_019750465.1. Classification (GTDB taxonomy): domain Bacteria; phylum Pseudomonadota; class Alphaproteobacteria; order Acetobacterales; family Acetobacteraceae; genus JAIEOP01. The sequence goes on from JAIEOP010000254.1 coordinate 7,638, forward strand.
TGATGGTGTCGTCGCCGGCCGTGCCGCCGATGCCGTTCTCCACCAGCTCGATCCGGATATTGGCAATCTGGTAGCCGGGCTGGGTGAAATCCGCGCCGGAGAACATTGCGGAGGAGAGGATCGGGCCGCCCGGGATGAAGCCTGGATGGTTGGCGATGACCCCGCCCTCGCTTGGCCCGGTATCCGGCATGGTCTGGCCGAAGAAGGCGGTGTCGGAGGGCACCTCGTTGTTCACTTCGGTGCCGGCGTCCCAGACCTCGCTGCCGAGGATGGTGAAGTCGGCGCCCAGGAAGTTGCCGGCAGCGTCGAAGATCGCGTGCTCCATGGCGTCGTCATTGCCGACGAAGGCATCGTTGCTCGGGATAACCATGGAGGCGTAGCTGACGAATCGGCTGCTGGCGGCATCAGGATCGAGGACGAGAAGGGTGGAGGCGGTCTCGCCATTGGCGATGGGCCCGCCGGCGCCGAAGACCGCGGTGGCGGCGCTGCCGGCGCCGCTGGCCAGGAATTCCGCGCCGAGCGCGGCGATCGTGCCGTCCTCGGCAAGCCGCTCGATGCCCGGGCTGGCGGCGCTGCCGACGTCGAGCTGGTCGAAGCTTCCGTCGTGGAAGGCGAACCAGAAAGGAGTGAGGAAATTGCCGCTTACGGGTGCAGTATTCTCCACCGTTATGCGGACGATCACGTTGTCTGTCATGTAGCAGGCTCCCCGGCTGTGTGATTACGCACAGCACTATATGTTCACGCATCCACGATGCGTGTGCAGAAGGGCCGTGCGCGACCGGTTCGTCTGCCTACTGGTCAGGGTTACAGGACCTGGAAAAAATATATTTCGAGATTATTCTTGAAAGAACAGCCTCTCGACCTCGGATGCCAGGTGATTTTCCAAACTCCACCGACTGAGTCCGAGCGGACACTGATTCCTTGATGGTCAGGTCGCTCGACGCCGAATGCAGGTCCTCGTTCCAGGCTTCCCACGACGCCAATGCCGCGTTCGACCGCTCGGCGTGCCGCTCGGCGAGGCGGATGCCGGAAGGCCTCGCGTTCGACTCACGCCTGAAGCCGCGTCGGCTGGACCGGCGCGGCGTGGCAGGACCGCGGAACCCGAGCCGCGCCTTCCCACCCCTCCTGCTCTGCGCTAAAGCGCCCGCTTCACGGCTGCGGCGGCGCGGTCCGCGGGCGTGGTGGAACTGGCAGACACGCCGGATTTAGGTTCCGGTGGCGCAAGCCGTGGGGGTTCGAATCCCTCCGCCCGCACCACTGCCGCCGGTATCTCTCTGAATTGGAACGGACTGACGACGATGCAGGTGACCGAGGTCGCGAACGAAGGGCTCAAGCGGGCCTACCAGGTGGTCGTTCCCGCCGGGGACATCGCGGCCGAGCGCTCGAAGCGCCTGGATGAGCTCGGCCGCACGCTTCGCCTGCCCGGGTTCCGCCCCGGCAAGGTGCCGCCCAAGGTGGTCGCCAGCCGCTATGGCCAGGCCGTCATGGGGGAGGTGCTGGAGCAGTCCGTGAACAGCGCGACCCAGCAGGTGGTCACCGACCGCGGCCTGCGCCCGGCGCAGCAGCCCAAGGTCGAGCTGGTCGCCTTCGCCGATGGCACCGACCTTGAATTCAAGGTCGAGCTGGAAGTGCTGCCCGAGGTGCCGATGCCCGATTTCGCCGCCATCACGGTGGAGCGCCTGAAGGCCGAGCCAAGCGAGCAGCAGATCGCCAAGGCGCTCGACTCGATCGCCCAGCGCAACCGCAAGCTGGAGGACATCGAGGAGATCCGCGGCGCCCGCCGGGGCGAGGTCGTGGTCTGCGACTTCACCGGCCGCCTGGTCGGCGAGGATGGCACCCCCGATGCCGAGCCCTTCCCGGGCGGCTCCGCCACCGACATGCCGATCGAGGTGGGGGGCGAGGGCTTCATCCCCGGCTTCACCGAGCAGCTGGAGGGCATCGCCCCGGGCGAAACTCGCACCCTTTCTGTGAGCTTCCCCGAGGCCTATGGCGCCAAGGACCTGGCCGGCAAGGCGGCGCAGTTCGAGGTGACCGCCAAGGCGCTGAAGCACCCGGTCACGCCGGCAGTGGACGACGATCTGGCCAAGTCGGTCGGCTTCGAATCGCTCGACGCGCTCAGGGGCATGGTGCGCGACCAGCTGCAGCGCGAATACGACAGCCTGGCGCGGCTGAAGGTCAAGCGCGCGCTGCTCGACGCCCTGGCCGAGCGTGCCGTCTTCCCTGTGCCGGAGGGCATGGTGGAGGCGGAGTTCGGCCAGATCTGGCAGCGCGTGGAGGCCGACCTGAAGGCCGGGCGGCTGGACGAGGACGACAAGGGCAAGGACGAGGCAACCCTGAAGGCGGACTACCGGGCGATCTCGGAGCGCCGGATCCGCCTCGGCCTGCTGCTGTCGGAGATCGGCCGGACCAACAACATCACCGTCACCGCCGAGGAGCTGGGCCAGGCGATGCGCCGCGAAGCCGCCCGCTATCCGGGGCAGGAGGGGGCGGTGATGGAGTTCTTCCGCAAGAACCCGCAGGCCGCCGACAACCTTCGCTCGCCGATCTTCGAGGAGAAGGTGGTGGATTTCATGCTGGAACTGGCTAAGGTCACCGACCGAACCATCCCGGTCGAGGAGCTGACCCGCCAGGACGAGGCGAAGCCCTGACCCGAAGGCCCAGGGGCCGACCGTCCCGGTTGCGGATCGGGGCGCCTCCGCCATCCGGCGACCCTTCCGGGCCGGGGTGAGTTGCCCCACATTGATAGGAGGCGCGGCAGAATGGCCGGCCCGTCCAGCTGGGGCCGTCTCCGCCCGGCGGGCCGCTCCGGCCGGCCCTGCTTCGCCGCAGCGAGTGAAAGGCATGACCATGCGGGACCGTGACCCGGTCGAGATCTACAACAACACCCTTGTTCCCATGGTCGTCGAGCAGACGGCCCGCGGGGAACGGGCCTTCGACATCTATTCGCGCCTGCTGAAGGAGCGGATCATCTTCCTCACAGGACCGATCTTCGACCAGGTCGCATCGCTGGTCTCGGCCCAGCTGCTGTTCCTCGAAAGCGAGAACCCGAACAAGGATATCGCCTTCTATATCAACAGCCCCGGCGGCGTAGTGACGGCGGGGCTCGCGATGTACGACACCATGCAGTACATCCGCAGCCCGGTGAGCACGGTCTGCATCGGCATCGCCGCCTCGGCGGGCAGCCTGCTGCTGACGGCGGGTGCCAAGGGCAAGCGGTTCGCCCTGCCGAACAGCCAGGTGATGATCCACCAGCCCTCGGGCGGCGCCCAGGGCCAGGCCAGCGACATCGCCATCCAGGCGCGCGAGATCCTGAAGACGCGCGAGCGCCTGAACCAGATCTACGTGCACCATACCGGCCAGCCGCTGGCGGAAATCGAGGCGAAGATGGAGCGCGACACCTACATGACGGCACTGGAAGCCAAGGAATTCGGCCTGGTCGATGAAGTGGTGAACCAGCGGCCGCTGGCGCCGGGCGCCGAAGGCGGCAAGAGCTGAGACCGAATCCGCGCCGGCGTCCGGCCTGTCCCTTGGGGCGGGTGGGCCGCCACGGCGGCGTGACGCCGACCTCGTTGCCCGGTGCCCGGCCCGCATGCTTCCCCCCCGATGACAAGGGGGCTACAGTCCCGTTGGACGCCCCTTGCGGCCTGGAGTCCGGCCGGGCAGGGGGCGAGGAGTGCCCATGAGCAAGTCTGGCGACTCGAAGAATACCCTGTACTGTTCGTTCTGCGGCAAGTCGCAGCACGAGGTCCGCAAGCTCATCGCGGGGCCGACCGTATTCATCTGCGATGAATGCGTCGAACTGTGCATGGACATCATCCGCGAGGAGCACAAGACGCACCTCGTGAAATCGCGTGATGGCGTTCCGACGCCCAAGGAGATCTGCAAGGTCCTGGACGATTACGTGATCGGCCAGGATCATGCCAAGCGGGTGCTCTCGGTCGCGGTGCACAACCACTACAAGCGGCTGGCGCACGGCGCCAAGAACAACGACGTCGAGATCGCCAAGTCGAACATCCTGCTGGTCGGCCCGACCGGGTCGGGCAAGACGCTGCTGGCGCAGACCCTCGCGCGCATCCTCGACGTGCCCTTCACCATGGCCGACGCCACCACCCTGACGGAGGCCGGCTATGTCGGCGAGGATGTCGAGAACATCATCCTCAAGCTGCTGCAGTCGGCCGACTACAACGTGGAGCGCGCGCAGCGCGGCATCGTCTACATCGACGAGGTCGACAAGATCAGCCGCAAGTCGGACAATCCCTCCATCACCCGCGACGTATCGGGCGAGGGCGTCCAGCAGGCGCTGCTGAAGATCATGGAGGGCACCGTCGCCTCGGTGCCGCCGCAGGGCGGGCGCAAGCACCCGCAGCAGGAATTCCTGCAGGTCGATACCTCCAACATCCTGTTCATCTGCGGTGGCGCCTTCTCCGGCCTCGAGAAGATCATCGGCGCCCGCGGCAAGGGCTCCGGGATCGGCTTCGGTGCCGAGGTGCGCGATCCGGAGGAGCGGCGGACCGGCGCCATCCTGCGCGAGGTCGAGCCCGAGGACCTGCTGAAATTCGGCCTGATCCCGGAGTTCATCGGCCGCCTGCCGGTGGTCGCCACGCTCGACGACCTGGACGAGAAGGCCCTGATCGAAATCCTGAGCCGGCCGAAGAACGCGCTGGTCAAGCAGTACCAGCGGCTGTTCGAGATGGAAGGCACCAAGCTCACCTTCACCGAGGACGCGCTGAAGTCGGTCGCCACCCGGGCGATCCAGCGCAAGACCGGTGCGCGCGGGCTGCGCTCCATCATGGAGCAGATCCTGCTGGCGACCATGTTCGACCTGCCCGGCCTCGATGACGTGGATGAGGTCGTGGTGAATCGCGAGGTGGCCGAAAGCCGGGCCAGTCCGCTCTACATCTACGGCGAGCGCCCGGCCGAACAGAGCTCGGCTTGAGGCGCGTGGCGGAGAAGACCTCCGCCTGAGCCGCAAGCCCGGCGGCCGTTTACCGTTGCGACTCGGCAACCGGTTCGCTCCTGCTCCTTGTTGGAGGCGGCGAGGGGCCCCATCTCCCCTCCATCCCCGCGGCGCGGCGGGCCATGCCTGATCCGGGTGGCCGGAGCGCCGATCGTCCCTTGAGAGGTCCCCATGGCGGATACCCAGTCGGAAGGCCTGCGCAGCGGCGAATTGCTGCCGGTGCTGCCGCTCCGCGATATCGTTGTCTTTCCGCATATGATCGTGCCGCTGTTCGTCGGGCGCGAGAAATCGGTGCGCGCGCTGGAAGCGGTGATGCGCGACGACAAGCAGATCCTGCTTGTGGCACAGAAGAACGCCGCGCAGGACGACCCGGCGCCGGACGACCTGTTTCAGGTCGGCACCGTTTCCACGGTCCTGCAGCTGCTGAAGCTGCCCGATGGCACGGTGAAGGTGCTGGTCGAGGGTGGGCGCCGCGCGCGCATTGTCGGCTTCAAGGAAACCCAGACCCATTTCGAGGCCTATGCGACGGGCATCCCAGAGCCTGGCGGCGAGGCGCGTGAAACGGACGCGCTGGCGCGCACCGTGGTCAGCCAGTTCGAGCAGTATATCAAGCTGAACAAGAAGATCGCGCCCGAGGTGCTGGTCTCGATCAACCAGATCGAGGAGCCGGCCAAACTCGCCGACACGGTGGCCGCGCATCTCTCGCTGAAGATCCCCGAGAAGCAGGAGCTGCTGGAGATCGCCGGCGTGCCGGCGCGGCTCGAGAAGGTGTTCTCGCACATGGAGAGCGAGATCGGCGTCCTGCAGGTGGAGAAGCGCATCCGCAGCCGCGTGAAGCGGCAGATGGAAAAGACCCAGCGCGAGTACTACCTGAACGAGCAGCTCAAGGCCATCCAGAAGGAGCTGGGCGAGGGCGAGGACGGCAAGGACGAGGCCGCCGAGCTCGAGGAGCGCATCAAGAACACCAAATTCTCCAAGGAGGCGCACGAGAAGGCCATGGCCGAGCTGAAGAAGCTCCGGACCATGTCGCCGATGAGCGCCGAGGCGACGGTGGTGCGGAACTACCTCGACTGGATGCTCTCCATCCCCTGGAAGAAGAAGACCAAGGTCAGCCGCGACATCACCAAGGCGGAAGCGGTATTGAACGCCGACCACTACGGCTTCGAGAAGATCAAGGAACGGATCATCGAGTACCTGGCGGTGCAGTCGCGCAGCCCGAAGATCCGCGGCCCGATCCTCTGCCTGGTCGGCCCGCCCGGCGTCGGCAAGACCTCGCTCGGCAAGTCCATCGCCAAGGCAACGGGGCGGAACTTCGTGCGCATGTCGCTTGGCGGCGTGCGGGACGAGGCCGAGGTGCGCGGCCACCGGCGGACCTATATCGGCTCCATGCCGGGCAAGGTCGTGCAGGGCATGAAGAAGGCGAAGTCCTCGAACCCGCTCTTCCTGCTGGACGAGATCGACAAGCTCGGCGCCGACTGGCGCGGCGACCCGTCCTCCGCCCTGCTGGAGGTGCTGGACCCCGAGCAGAACAGCACCTTCAACGACCACTACCTGGAGGTGGACTACGACCTGTCGGACGTGATGTTCGTCACCACCGCCAACAGCCTGCGCATGCCGCAGCCGCTGATGGACCGGATGGAGATCATCCGCATCCCCGGCTACACCGAGGACGAGAAGGTCGAGATCGCGAAGCGCCACCTGATCCCCAAGCAGTCCGAGGCGAACGGGCTGAAGCCGGCCGAGTGGTCGATCTCGGAGGAGGCGCTGCGCGACCTCGTGCGCTACTATACGCGCGAGGCCGGCGTGCGGAGCCTGGAGCGCGAGATCGGCAATCTGGCCCGCAAGTGCGTGAAGGAGATCGTCGCCAAGAAGGCGAAGAAGGTCGGCATCACGGTCAAGAACCTCGACAAGTTCGCCGGCGTGCGGAAGTTCCGCTACGGCGAGGCCGAGGCTGAGGACATGGTGGGGGTCGTCACCGGCCTTGCCTGGACGGAGGTCGGCGGCGAGATCCTGACCATCGAGAGCATCACCGTTCCGGGCAAGGGCACGGTGAAGACCACCGGCAAGCTCGGCGACGTGATGCAGGAGAGCGTCTCGGCCGCGATGTCCTACGTGCGGTCCCGCGCGACCAGCTTCGGCCTGAAGCCGACGCTGTTCGAGAAGCGCGACATCCATGTGCACGTGCCGGAAGGCGCCACGCCGAAGGATGGTCCCTCGGCCGGCATCGCCATGGCGACGAGCATCGTCTCCGTGCTCACCGGCATCCCGGTCCGGCGCGACGTGGCGATGACGGGCGAGATCACGCTGCGCGGCCGCGTGCTGCCGATCGGCGGCCTGAAGGAGAAGCTGCTGGCCTCGCTCCGCGCGGGCGTGACCACGGTGTTCATCCCGAAGGACAACGAGAAGGACCTCGCGGAAATCCCCGACAACGTGAAGAAGGGGCTGACCATCATCCCCGTTTCCCACGTGGACGAGGTGATCGCCAGGGCGCTGAGCCGCCGACCCGAGCCCATTGAGTGGGAGGAGCCGGAGGAGCCCGTCGCGCCGCGCGCGAAGGACGGCGGGGCGGAGGTCACGCCGGCAGCGCTGCCGCACTGACGCACCGGGATGCGGCGCCCCTGAAAAGGGGCGCCGTGCAGGGGGATCTATCCGCCCAGGTCGGCCGCGAACCTTCGGCCGGCTGCCACATTGCTCGGAAAACGGCGGATTACCGCCGCGAATCGAACGCGGCGCGATTGACGCGCGGGAACCGCCTTCCCTACAGTCGGGGCAGATTGGCACGGCCGGAATCGTCCGAATCGTGCGCGTTCCTCAGGGATAGGGGGGTTTGGGGTGAACAGGCAGGATCTGGTGGCGGTTGTCGCCGAGGCTGGCGATCTTCCGAAGGCAAAGGCGGGCGACGTCCTCGACGCGGTGTTCGAAGCGATCACCAAGTCGTTGAAGAAGAAGCAGGAAGTGCGCCTGGTCGGCTTCGGCACCTTCTCCACATCCAAGCGCAAGGCCGGCAAGGGCCGCAATCCGCGCACCGGCGAGGAGATCAAGATCCCCGCCACGACCACGGTACGCTTCAAGGCCGGCAAGGGCCTGAAGGATGCGGTGAACTAGGTATCCCGCGCGGCGGAGCCGAGACGGGGTCGGCCGGCAGGCCGGCCCCTTTTCGCGTTCCCGTGCTGGTTCATGCGGCGCCGGCATGGTAGCGAATCGGCGTGCCGCCAGGGGCGCTTAGCTCAGCGGTAGAGCGCCTGTCTTACACACAGGATGTCGGCGGTTCGAACCCGTCAGCGCCCATGGCCCATGCTTCCGGACGGTGTGGCGCGCCACGGCGCAGCTTGCTTGACAGCCCTGGATGTGGGCCGTATCTGCGCCTTCCTGTCGCGAGCGGGTGTAGCTCAGTTGGTTAGAGCGCCGGCCTGTCACGCCGGAGGTCGCGGGTTCGAGCCCCGTCACTCGCGCCACGCGGCGATCCGCACGAAGACCCTCCATCGTTCCGCCGCGAGCCGCCGCGGGTCCGGCAGGCGCCTCTTCTCGTTCCTCTTCCACACACCCAGGTGGATACCCAGCGGCCCGTGCACCCCCTATGGCGGAGCGTGCAGGGCAGCGGTATGGTCCGCGCGCGCTGCGCTGCGGTATCGAGGGCAAGGGCCCGGGCCACCTCGCTGGGGAATGGTTCGCTGCCGTGCCGCGCCATGTCGATGCGCTGCTCGCCGCCGGCCCAGCGGATGGGTCAGCGGCTGAACCGGGACTGGATGACGATGACCGAGCCGATGCTCGCCGAGTACTTTCCGATCCTGGTCTTCCTCGGCATCGCCGGCGCCATCGCGCTCGCCATGGTGGGCGGCAGCCTCCTGCTGGCGCGACAGAAGCCCTATCCGGAGAAGCTCTCGGCCTATGAGTGCGGCTTCGAGCCCTTCGACGACACGCGCCGGCGCTTCGACGTGCGGTTCTACCTGGTCGCCATCCTGTTCATCATCTTCGACCTGGAGGTGGCCTTCCTGTTCCCCTGGGCGGTGGCGCTCGGGCAGATCGGCTGGTTCGGCTTCCTGTCCATGATGGGGTTCCTGACCGTGCTGACCTTTGGTTTCGTCTATGAGTGGCGCAAGGGCGCCCTCGACTGGGAGTGATCCATCGGGGCTTCGTCGCGGCCGGGCGGGGCAGCGTGGCAGCGACGCGGTGCTGGAGAGCAAGATGAGCGCAACGACCGAGACACGACTGCCGGCGGGCGCGCCGGGCGGTGGCGCGGCGCTGGCCTGGAACCGGGAGCAGCTTGCACCCGGCCCGGAACAGGACGCCGTCGTGAAGGGCATCACCGGCGAGATCGAGGAAAAGGGCTTCGTCGTCGCCAACCTCGACAAGCTGGTGAACTGGGCGCGCACGGGCAGCCTGTGGCCCATGACCTTCGGCCTGGCCTGCTGCGCCGTGCCGATGATCCACGCCTACATGGCGCGCTACGACCTCGACCGCTTCGGCGTCATCCCGCGCGGGTCGCCGCGGCAGTCGGACGTGATGATCGTGGCTGGCACGCTGACCAACAAGATGGCCCCCGCGCTGCGCAAGGTGTACGACCAGATGTCGGAGCCGCGCTGGGTCATCTCCATGGGCAGCTGCGCCAATGGCGGCGGCTACTACCACTACTCCTACAGCGTGGTGCGTGGCTGCGACCGCATCGTGCCGGTGGATGTCTACGTCCCGGGCTGCCCGCCGACGGCAGAGGGGCTCGTCTACGGCATCCTGCAGCTGCAGAAGAAGATCCGGCGGACGGGGACCATCCTGCGTGGCTGACGAGGTGAAGACCGCCGCAGAAGCCGGCACGCCGGCCGACCCGGCGCGCGCCCGAGCGCTGCGCGCCATGGGCGAGGCGGTCGCCGCTTCGCTGCCGGCCCGCGCAGTGGAGGAGATCCTGCTGGAGCGCGGCGGACACGAGCTGGTGCTGCGCGTCGCCCGCGGCGCGTTGCTGGACACGATGGTCCTGCTGCGCGCCGACCCGCGCTTCGCCTTCGAGCAGGTCATGGACATCTGCGGCGTGGATTGGCCGGAGCGCGCCGAGCGCTTCGACGTGGTCTACAACCTGCTCAGCCTTTCGCTGAACCAGCGCATACGCGTCGTGGTGCGCACTGATGGCGCTGCGCCGGTGCCTTCGCTGGCCGCGCTCTGGCCCTGCGCCACCTGGTACGAGCGCGAGGCCTGGGACATGTACGGCATCGTCTTCGAGGGACAGACCGACCTCCGTCGCCTGCTGACCGACTACGGCTTCGAGGGCCACCCGCTGCGCAAGGATTTCCCGCTGACCGGCTATGTCGAGGTGCGCTACGACGAGGAGCGCAAGCAGGTGGTCTATGAGCCGGTGACCCTGACGCAGGACTTCCGCAATTTCGATTTCCTCAGCCCGTGGGAGGCGATGACCACGCTTCCGGGCGACGAGAAGGTCCACATGAACCGCATCGAGGGCCCGGCCCCATGAGCGAGGCGCCCGCCCTGCCCACGCTGGAAGCCGCCACGACCACCCGCACCGTGGAGGTGGACAGCCACACCATCAATTTCGGCCCGCAGCATCCGGCCGCGCACGGCGTGCTGCGCCTCATCCTCGAGATGAACGGGGAGGTGGTGGAACGCGCCGACCCGCATATCGGCCTGCTGCACCGCGGCACCGAGAAGCTCATCGAGTACAAGACCTACCTCCAGGCCATGCCCTACATGGACCGGCTGGACTACGTCAGCCCGATGTGCATGGAGCACAGCTTCGTCCTCGCGGTGGAGCGCCTGCTCGGCATCGAGAAGGACATCCCTGAGCGCGCGCGCGTGATCCGCACCATGTTCGCGGAACTCACGCGGCTGCTGAACCACCTGCTGAACGTGACGACCTACGCGCTCGACTGCGGCGCCATCACGCCGGCGCTCTGGGGCTTCGAGCAGCGCGAGCACCTGCTGGAATTCTACGAGGCGGCGGGCGGGTCGCACTACCACGTGAACTACTTCCGCGCCGGCGGCGTGGCGAAGGACATCCCCGCCGGGCTCGACGACCGCATCGCCACCTGGCTGCGGCAATTCCCGAAATTCGTCGACGAGCTCGAGGGCCTGCTGACGGAGAACCGCATTTTCAAGCAGCGCACCGTCGATATCGGCGTGATGAGCGCCGAGCAGGCCATGGAGTGGGGCTTCTCCGGCCCCTGCCTGCGCGCGTCGGGCGTACCGTGGGATCTGCGCAAGAGCCAGCCCTACGAGATCTATGCCGACCTCGACTTCGAGATCCCGGTGGGCCGGCACGGCGACTGCTACGACCGCTACCTGGTGCGCATCCAGGAAATGCGGCAGAGCGCTCGACTGGTGGAGCAGTGCCTCGCGCGGCTGAAGCCCGGCCCGGTGAAGGTGCCGGACAACAAGATCGCGCCGCCGCACCGGGGCGAGATGAAGCGCTCCATGGAGGCGCTGATCCACCACTTCAAGCTCTACACCGAGGGCTACCACGTGCCGGCCGGCGCGACCTATACCGTGACCGAGGCGCCGAAGGGCGAGTTCGGCGTGTACATGGTGGCGGACGGCACCAACCGGCCCTACCGCTGCAAGATCCGCGCGCCGGGCTACGCGCATCTGCAGGCCATGGAGGCGCTCTCCAAGGGCCACATGCTGGCCGACGCGGTGGCGATCATCGGCAGCCTGGATATCGTCTTCGGGGAGATCGACCGGTGAGCGGCGCGCATACGCCTGGCGGCCCGAGCATCGGTGGCGGCTGGGCCGGCACCCATGCGGCCGACGAGCAGCATCCCGAACAGCCGACCCACTTCGCCTTCGACGCGGAGAGCGAGGCGAAGGTCGCCGCCCTCATCAAGCGCTATCCGCCCGGCAAGCAGGCCAGTGCCGTCATCCCGCTGCTCTACGTGGTGCAGCGGCAGATGGGCAGGCAGACCGGCAGCGCCTGGGTGCCGCGCGTGGCGATGGACGTGGTGGCGGAGCGGCTCGGCATGGCGCCGATCCGGGTCTATGAGGTCGCCACCTTCTACTTCATGTTCAACACGCGCCCGATCGGCCGCTACCACCTGCAGGTCTGCGGCACGACGCCCTGCTGGCTGCGCGGCAGCGACGATGTCGCACGCGCCTGCCGCGAGGCGGGCCACGTGGCCGGCTACGGCCACACGAGCGCGGACGGGATGTTCACCATGACGGAGGTCGAGTGCCTCGGCGGCTGCGTGAACGCGCCGATCCTGCAGGTGGACGACGACTACTACGAGGACATGGACTACGACAGCACGGTGCGGCTGATCGACGCGTTGCGCCGCGGCGACCGGCCGGTGCCGGGCAGCATGATCGGGCGGCAGACCAGCGCCCCGATCGGCGAGCGGACGACGCTCCTGGACGTCCCCGGAGAGTGATGCGATGGCGCTGAGCGACAAGGACCGCATCTTCACCAACCTCTACGGGTTGCAGGACTGGCGCCTGCCGGCGGCGCGCCGGCGCGGCAACTGGGACGGCACCAGGACCATCCTGGAGCGCGGCCGCGACGCGATCATCGAGGAGGTGAAGAACTCCGGCCTGCGCGGCCGCGGCGGCGCGGGCTTCCCCACCGGCATGAAGTGGTCCTTCATGCCGAAGCAGGCCTCCGAGCGGCCGCACTACCTGGTGGTGAACGCCGACGAATCCGAGCCCGGCACCTGCAAGGACCGCGACATCATCCGCCACGACCCGCACACGCTGGTCGAGGGCTGCCTGATCGCCGGCTTCGCCATGGGCGCGCATGCCGGCTACATCTACATCCGCGGCGAGTACTACAACGAGAGCGTGGTGCTGGAGGCGGCGATCGACGAGGCCTACGAGGCCGGGCTGCTCGGGCCGAACGCCTGCGGCGCGGGCTGGGATTTCGACCTCTACGTGCACCGCGGGGCAGGGGCCTACATCTGCGGCGAGGAGACGGCCCTCATCGAGTCGCTGGAGGGCAAGAAGGGCATGCCGCGCCTGAAGCCGCCCTTCCCGGCGGCGGTCGGCCTCTATGGCTGCCCGACCACGGTGAACAACGTCGAGACCATCGCCGTGGTGCCTGAGATCATGCGCCGCGGCGGGCCCTGGTTCGCCTCCTTCGGGCGGCCGAAGAACGCGGGTACGAAGATCTTCTGCATCCAGGGGCACGTGAACCGGCCGTGCAACGTGGAGGAGGAGATGTCGATCCCGCTGCGCGAGCTCATCGAGCGGCACGCGGGCGGGGTGCGCGGCGGCTGGGACAACCTGCTGGCGGTGATCCCCGGCGGGTCCTCCACGCCGATGATCCCGAAAGCCGTTTGCGACGACGTGCTGATGGACTTCGACGCGCTGCGCGACCACAAGACCGGCCTCGGCACCGCAGGCGTGATCGTGATGGACAGGTCCACCGACCTGATCAAGGCGATCGCGCGGCTCTCCGCCTTCTACAAGCATGAGAGCTGCGGCCAGTGCACCCCGTGTCGGGAAGGCATGGGCTGGGTGAAGCGCATGATGGACCGCATGGTCGAGGGCCGCGCGCAGCTCGCCGAGATCGACGTGCTGGAGGAGGTGACGCGGCGGATCGAGGGCCACACGATCTGCGCGCTGGCCGATGGCGGCGTCTGGCCCGTGCAGGGGCTGATCCGCCACTTCCGGCCGATGATGGAAGAACGCATTGCCGCGTACAGGGAACGCGGGGGCAAGGTGTTGCCCACGCTGCCCATGGCGGCGGAGTAACGAACCATGGCCAAGGTCACGGTCGACGGGATCGAGGTGGAGGTGCCGAACGGCGCCTCCGTCCTGCAGGCCTGCGAGGCGGCGGGAAAGGAGATCCCGCGCTTCTGCTACCATGAGCGCCTGAGCGTCGCCGGCAATTGCCGCATGTGCCTGGTGGAGGTGGAGAAGGCACCGAAGCCGATCGCCTCCTGCGCCTATCCGGTGGCGGACGGCATGAAGGTGTTCACCGACAGCCCGATGGTGCGCAACGGCCGCCGCGGCGTGATGGAATTCCTGCTGATCAACCACCCGCTCGACTGCCCGATCTGCGACCAGGGCGGCGAGTGCGACCTGCAGGACCAGGCCATGGCCTTCGGCCATGACAGCTCCCGCTACATGGAGGAGAAGCGCGTCGTCTCCGACAAGTACATGGGACCGCTGATCAAGACCATCATGACGCGCTGCATCCAGTGCACGCGCTGCATCCGCTTCGCGACCGAAGTCGCCGGCGTGCCGGAACTCGGCGCCACGGGCCGCGGCGAGGCGATGGAGGTCGGCACCTATGTGGAGCGGGCGCTGACCACCGAGCTGTCGGGCAACCTGATCGACATCTGCCCGGTCGGTGCGCTGACCAGCCGGCCCTACGCCTTCGTCTCCCGCCCCTGGGAGCTGCGCAAGACCGACAGCATCGACGTGCTCGACGCAACGGGCACCAACATTCGCGTCGATACCCGCGCTGGCGAGGTGCTGCGCATCCTGCCGCGCATCAATGACGACGTGAACGAGGAGTGGATGGCCGATCGCGGCCGCTTCTCCTTCGATGGTCTCAAGCGCCGGCGCCTCGATCGGCCGTGGGTGCGCGAGAACGGTCGGTTGCGGCCGGCGACCTGGTCCGAGGCCTTCGGCGCCATCGCGGCGCGGGTGAGGGGCACGGCAGGCGAGCGCATCGCAGCCCGGATCGGCGACCTGGCCGATGCGGAGGCGATCGTCGCGCTGAAGGATCTGCTCGGCGCGCTTGGCAGCGCCAACCTCGAATGCCGCACCGACGGCGCCGCGATCGACGCCTCGCGCCGCGACTTCTACACCTTCAACACGACGATCGCCGGCATCGAGGAGGCGGACGCGCTGCTGATCATCGGCAGCAACCCGCGCCAGGAGGCGCCGGTGATCAACGCGCGCATCAGGAAGCGCGCGATCAGCGGCGCGCCCTTCCCGGTAGGCTTCATCGGCCCGCGCGGCCTCGACCTGACCTACAGGCATGACTGGCTGGGCGAGGGCGGTGCCACCCTGCGCGCGATCGCCGCCGGCACGCACCGCTTCAACGATGAGCTGCGCGCGGCGAGGCGGCCGATGCTGATCCTCGGTCGCGGTGCGCTGCGGCGGGCGGACGGCGCGGCGGTGCTGGCGGCGGCGTGGAAAATCGCGGCCGAGAACGGCATGCTTCGCGAGGACTGGCACGGCTTCAACCTGCTGCACCTGTTCGGCGGCCAGGTGGCGCCGCTCGATCTCGGATGCGTCGCACCCCCGGATGCGCCGGCGCCGGAGGTGGTGTGGCTGCTCGGCACAGGCGACGCCGCGGAGGTGCCGGAGGGCGCCTTCGTCATCTACCAGGGCCACCACGGGGAGGCGGGGGCGGCGCGCGCCGACGTGATCCTGCCCGGCGCGGCCTATACCGAGAAGGACGCGACCTGGGTGAACACCGAGGGCCGCGTGCAGCAGGGCCGCCTTGCCGTCTTCCCACCCGGCGAGGCGCGCGAGGACTGGAAGATCATCCGCGCGGCCTCCGAGCTGCTCGGCAAGCGCCTGCCCTATGACAGCCTGGATGCGGTGCGCGATCGGCTGGCGGAGGCCCATCCGGCCTTCGGATCGGGCTTCGCACGGCGCGGGTGCACGGACCTGGCAGGCCCAGCGGGCGACGCGGCCGCGGCGACGGACACCGCCTTCGCCCTGCCAATCACCAACTACTGGCAGGCCGACCCGATCAGCCGCGCCTCCGACACCATGGCGGAATGCGCGCGCACCTACCTGCCGGCGGCGCCGGCGATGGCCGCGGAATAGCGCGCGATGGATGGCTTCCTCTCCACGCCGGTCGGCATTCTGGCCATCACCGTGGCGCAGACCCTGGCGCTGCTGGTGCCGGTGCTGATCGCCGTCGCCTACCTGACGCTCGCCGAGCGCAAGGTGCTGGCGGCGATGCAGATGCGCAAGGGGCCGAACGTCGTCGGTCCCTTCGGCCTGCTGCAGCCCTTCGCCGATGCCGGCAAGATGCTGATGAAGGAGACGATCATCCCCTCGGGGTCGAGCCGCCTGCTGTTCATCATGGCGCCGATGCTGACCTTCCTGCTGGCGATGATCGCCTGGGCGGTGATCCCGGTGCAGGATGGCTGGGCGATTGCCGACATCAACGTGGGCATCCTGTATCTGTTCGCGATCAGCTCGCTCGGCGTCTATGGCATCATCATCGCCGGCTGGGCGTCCAACTCGAAATACGCCTTCCTCGGTGCGCTGCGCTCGGCTGCGCAGATGGTGAGCTACGAGGTCTCGATGGGCTTCGTCATCGTCACCGTCATCCTCTGCGTCGGCAGCCAGAACCTCTCGGACATCGTGCGGGCGCAGGAGAACGTCTGGTTCTTCATCCCGCTCTTCCCGATGTTCATCATCTTCTTCGTCTCCACGCTGGCCGAGACCAACCGCGCGCCCTTCGACCTGCCGGAGGGCGAGAGCGAGCTGGTGGCGGGGTTCTTCGTCGAATACTCCTCGATGTCCTTCGCGCTGTTCTTCCTCGGCGAATACGCCAACATGATCCTGATGTCGGCGCTGACGACGATCCTGTTCCTCGGCGGCTGGCATCCGCCGATCCATGCCGAGCCTTTCACCTGGATCCCGGGCTTCGTCTGGTTCGCGCTGAAGATCTGCCTCTGCCTCTTCGTCTTCATCTGGGTGCGTGCGACCTTCCCGCGCTACCGCTACGACCAGCTGATGCGGCTGGGCTGGAAGGTGTTCCTGCCCTTCAGCCTGCTCTGGCTTGTGATCACCGCCGCCGTCCTGAAGCTCACCGGCTGGCTGCCGGCCTGAGGACCACGACCATGGCCATGACCCTCGATCGCGCCGCACGCACCTGGCTGCTCTGGGAGCTGGCCGGCGGCATGTGGCAGACGCTGAAGATGTTCTTCAGGCCGAAGGTCACCATCAACTACCCCTTCGAGAAGGGGCCCATCTCGCCGCGCTTCAAGGGCGAGCATGCGCTGCGCCGCTACCCGAACGGCGAGGAGCGCTGCATCGCCTGCAAGCTGTGCGAGGCGATCTGCCCGGCCCAGGCCATCACCATCGAGGCCGAGCCGCGCGAGGACGGCAGCCGCCGTACCACGCGCTACGACATCGACATGGTGAAATGCATCTACTGCGGCATGTGCGAGGAAGCCTGCCCGGTCGACGCCATCGTGGAAGGCCCGAACTTCGAGTTCGCCACCGAGACGCGCGAGGAGCTGCTCTACGACAAGGCGCGGCTGCTCGCGAACGGCGACCGCTGGGAGCCCGAGCTGGCCAAGCGGCTCGAGCTCGATGCCCCCTACCGCTGAGACAGGACCAATGACCCACACCGGCGCGGAGCGGCGGACGCGATGATCACGGCTGCCGCCTTCTACATTTTCGCCTTCGTCCTGATCGCCGCCGCGACGATGGTGGTGACCTCGCGCAACCCCGTGCACAGCGTGCTGTTCCTCATCCTCGCCTTCTTCAACGCCGCGGCGCTGATGCTGATTGCCGGGGCCGAGTTCCTGGCGATGATCCTGGTCATCGTCTATGTCGGCGCCGTCGCGGTGCTGTTCCTGTTCGTCGTGATGATGCTGGACATCGACTTCGCGCGCCTGCGCGAGGGCTTCCAGCGCTACCTGCCGATCGGTGGCGTCGTCGGGCTGATCCTGCTGCTGGAGCTGGCGCTGGTGATCGGCACCTGGACGACGGCGACGGAGGCCTCGGACCTGCGCCTCGCGCCGAACCCGGGCGGCGGTGTCTCGAACACCAAGGCGCTGGGGCAGATCCTGTACACGGACTACGTCTACCTCTTCCAGATCGCGGGCCTCGTGCTGCTGGTGGCGATGATCGGCGCGATCGTGCTGACGCACCGCCGGCGCCCCGGCACGAAGCGCCAGGACGTCGCCGCGCAGATCGCCCGCAGCGGTTCCGTGAACCTGGAGCAGGTGCCGACCGGCGTCGGCATCGGTGAGCTCGGCATCCGCCGCCCGACCCTGCCAGAGGCGCCGAAGCCGAAGCAGGTCGAGCACGCCGACCACCACGGGGGGCACCACTGAGATGGCCGTCGGGCTTTCCCACTACCTTGCGGTCAGCGCCATCCTGCTGGTGCTCGGCCTGGTCGGCATCTTCCTGAACCGGAAGAACGTCATCGTCATCCTCATGTCGGTCGAGCTGATCCTGCTCGCGGTGAACCTGAACCTGGTGGCCTTCTCGGCGCACCTGAACGACCTGGCGGGCCAGGTCTTCGCCATGTTCGTGCTCACCGTCGCGGCGGCCGAGGCCTCCATCGGCCTCGCCATCATCGTCATCTACTTCCGCAACCGCGGCAGCATCGAGGTCGAGGATATCTCGACGCTGAGGGGCTAGGGGCATGTACGTCGGCGCCATCTTCTTCCCCCTGCTCGGGGCGACGATCAGCGGCTTCCTCGGCCGCTGGATCGGCGACCGGGCGGCGCAGTGGTCCACCGTGGTCTGCATGGCGCTGGCCGCGGCGTGCGGCATCCTCGCCTTCATCGAGACGGTGATGGGCAACGGCGCCACCACCGTGCGCATCGCCACCTGGATGAACGTGGGCGGGCTCGAGGTCGCCTGGGCGCTGCGCTACGACACGATCGCGGCGGTGATGGTGATGATGGTCACCTTCGTCTCGACGCTGATCCACCTCTACTCCGTCGGCTACATGTCGCACGACGCGACCATCCCGCGCTTCTTCGCCTATCTCAGCCTCTTCACCTTCATGATGCTGATGCTGGTGACGGCGGACAACCTGGCGCAGCTGTTCTTCGGCTGGGAAGGGGTCGGGCTCGCGAGCTACCTGCTGATCGGCTATTGGTACGAGAAGGAAAGCGCCAACGCCGCGGCGATGAAGGCCTTCATCGTGAACCGCGTCGGCGATCTGTTCTTCATGCTGGGCATCGCGCTGACGTTCCACGTCTTCGGCAGCATCGAATTCGACGTGATCTTCGCCGCCGTGCCGCAGCACCTGGACACCGCCTTCTTGGGCGTGCCCGCGCTGGAGCTGGTCGCGGTGCTGCTCTTCCTCGGCGCCTGCGGCAAGTCGGCGCAGATCGGCCTGCACACCTGGCTGCCGGACGCGATGGAGGGCCCGACGCCGGTCTCCGCGCTGATCCACGCCGCCACCATGGTGACGGCCGGCGTCTTCCTGGTCTGCCGCATGTCGCCGATTTTCGAGTACGCGCCGACCGCGCTCGCGATCGTCACCTTCGTCGGCGCCACCACGGCATTCTTCGCCGCGACCATCGGCTGCGTGCAGAACGACATCAAGCGGGTGATCGCCTATTCCACCTGCTCGCAGCTCGGCTACATGTTCTTCGCCGCCGGCGTCGGCGCCTACCAGGTGGCGATGTTCCACCTCTTCACGCACGCCTTCTTCAAGGCGCTGCTCTTCCTCGGCGCCGGCAGCGTGATCCACGCCATGTCGGACGAGCAGGACATCCGCCGCATGGGCGGCATCTGGCGGAAGATCCCCGTGACCTACGGCGTCATGTGGGTCGGCAGCCTGGCGCTGGCCGGCATCCCCTTCTTCGCCGGCTACTACTCGAAGGACGCGATCCTGGAGGCCGCCTTCGCCGCGCACAGCGCAGTCGGGATGTACGCCTTCGTCTGCGGCATGGCCGCTGCGGTGCTTACCGCCTTCTATTCCTGGCGCTTGCTGATCCTCACCTTCCACGGTGCGCCACGGGCCGACCACCACACCATGGAGCACGTGCACGAGAGCCCGGCGGTGATGCTGCTGCCGCTGCTGGTGCTGGCGGCCGGCGCCATCGGTGCGGGCTGGCTGTTCTACCCCTCCTTCATCGGTGCGGGCGAGCACGCCTTCTGGGCCGGCAGCATCCACAACGCCGAACACAACCATGTCCTGCACGACATGCACGAGGTGCCGGCCTGGGTGCCGATTGCGCCTGCTGTCGCCGGGGCGGTGGGCATCCTCACCGCCTATGTCATGTACATGTTCGCCCCGGCTGTTCCCGCGATGCTGGCAACTCGCCTGCGCGGCCTCTACCTGTTCCTGCTGAACAAGTGGTACTTCGACGAGCTCTACGACCGCATCCTCGTCCGCCCGACCCTGGCGACCGCCCGCGTGTTCTGGAAGACCGGTGACGCCAGGATCATCGACGGCATGCCGAACGGCGCCGCCGCGCTGGTGGCCGAGGCCTCGCGCGGCGCGGTACGGCTGCAGACCGGGCGGGTGGCGAACTACGCCTTCACCATGATCATCGGCCTCGTCATCTTCGTCTCCCTCTTCCTGACCGGTCTCGCCCGATGAACGCCGCCGGCTTCCCGATCCTCTCTCTGCTCACCTTCCTGCCGCTGGTGGGCGCGGCGATCATCCTCTCGGTGCGCGGCGACGCCGCCGTGGTGGCGCAGAACGCGCGCTGGACGGCGCTCTGGACCAGCCTGGTCGTCTTCGTCCTGTCGCTGATCCTCTGGGCACGCTTCGACCACGGGACCGCCGATTTCCAGTTCGTCGAGCGGCTCGAGTGGCTGCCGGCCTTCGGCGTCGGCTACCACATGGGGGTGGACGGCATCTCCGTGCTGTTCATCCTGCTCTCCACCGCGCTGACGCCGATCTGCATCCTCGCCTCCTGGGAGGCGATCGGCACCCGCGTGCGCGAATTCATGGTCGCCTTCCTCGTGCTCGAGACCATGATGGTCGGCATGTTCTCGGCGCTGGACTTCGTGCTGTTCTACATCTTCTTCGAGGGCGTGCTGATCCCGATGTTCCTCATCATCGGGGTCTGGGGCCACGACCGAAGGGTCTACGCCGCCTTCAAGCTGTTCCTCTACACCCTGCTCGGCAGCGTGCTGATGCTGCTGGCGCTGCTCTACCTCTGGTACACGGCCGGCACCACGGACATCCCCGAGCTGTTCCGCCACCGGATTCCCGCGGCCGCCCAGACCTGGATCTTCTTCGCCTTCCTTGCCTCCTTTGCGGTGAAGGTGCCGATGTGGCCGGTGCACACCTGGCTGCCGGATGCCCATGTCGAGGCACCGACGGCCGGCTCCGTCATCCTGGCCGGCGTGCTGCTGAAGATGGGCGCCTACGGCTTCCTGCGCTTCTCCCTGCCGATGCTGCCCGACGCCAGCGCGACATTCGCGCCGCTGATCTTCGCGCTCTCCGTCATCGCCGTGATCTACACCTCGCTGGTGGCGCTGGCGCAGGACAACATGAAGAAGCTCATCGCCTATTCCTCGGTGGCGCACATGGGCATCGTCACCATCGGCATCTTCACCTTCAACGCGCAGGGCATCTCGGGCGCGCTCTTCACCATGCTGGCGCATGGCGTGGTCTCCTCCGCGCTCTTCCTCTGCGTCGGCGTGCTGTACGACCGCCGGCACAGCCTCGAGATCGCCTCCTATGGCGGGGTCGCGAAGATCATGCCGGGCTACGCGCTGGTCTTCATGCTGTTCACCATGGCCTCGGTCGGCCTGCCCGGGACCGCGAATTTCGTCGGCGAGTTCCTGGTCATCGTCGGCGCCTGGCGGGTGAACCCCTGGGTCGCGCTCGGCGCCGCCACGGGCATGATCCTCGGCGCCGCCTACATGCTGCTGCTCTACCGCCGCATCGCCTTCGGGCGGATCACGCGGGACGACCTGCGCGCGCTGCTCGACCTCTCGCCGCGCGAATACGCGATCTTCGTGCCGCTGGTCCTGCTCACGCTCTGGATGGGCGTCTATCCGCAGAGCTTCCTGTCCTTCTTCACCGCCAGCGTCGCCGGGTTGGTCGAGCGGCATGAGGCCGCGCTCGGCGCCGCCCGCCTCGCGGCAGGGATGTAGCACCATGAACTGGACACTCGCCCTGCCGGAGATCGCGCTGGCCTGCGCCGGCCTGGTCATCCTGCTGGTTGGCGTCATCCCGGGGCGGAACACCTTCTTCGGCTGCACCATGGCCGTGATCGGTGCGCTGCTGCTGGCCGCCGTGCTGGTGCTCGGCCAGCCGGAAGGCACCGCGCTGGGCGGCCTCTACGTAGCCGATGCGTTCTCCGGCTTCATGAAGATCCTCGCCCTGCTGGGCGCCGCACTCGGCCTGGTGCTGGCGCTGGACTTCAACCGGCGCGAGAGCCTCGATCGCTTCGAATTCCCCGTGCTCGCCCTGTTCGCCACCACCGGCATGATGGTCATGGTCTCGGCCAACGACCTGATGGCGGTCTACATGGGGCTCGAGCTGCTCTCGCTGCCGCTCTACGTCATCGCCGCCTTCGACCGCGACAATGGCCGCAGCGCGGAAGCGGGGCTGAAGTACTTCGTGCTCGGCGCGCTTGCCTCCGGCCTGCTGCTCTATGGCGTCTCGCTGGTCTATGGCTTCGCGGGCACGACGAATTTCGATCGCCTGGCGGATGTGTTCTCGGGCAATGGCGGCGTGCCCGCGGGCGTGGTGGTCGGTCTCGTCTTCGTCGTCGCCGGGCTGATCTTCAAGGTCTCGGCGGTGCCCTTCCACATGTGGACGCCCGATGTGTACGAGGGCGCGCCGACGCCGGTCACCGCCTTCTTCGCCGCGGCGCCGAAGGTCGCCGCCGTCGCGCTGCTGGCGCGCGTGCTGCTCGGGCCGTTCGGCGACCTCGCCGCGCAGTGGCAGCAGGTGATCATCCTCGCCTCGCTCGGCTCCATGCTGCTCGGCGCCTTCGCCGCGGTGGGGCAGCGCAACATCAAGCGGCTGATGGCCTACTCCTCCATCGGCCATGTCGGCTATGCGCTGATGGGCCTGGCCGTCGTCTCGGACGAGGGGCTGCGCGGCCTGGCCATCTACATGCTGATCTACATGCTGATGAACATCGGCACCTTCGCCATCCTGGTCGGCATGCGCCGCCGGGGCCGCGCGGTGGAGCGCATCGAGGACCTCGCCGGCCTCGGCGGCACCGACCTCGGCCGGGCACTCTGGATGACGGTGTTCATGTTCTCCATGGCCGGCATCCCGCCGCTCGCCGGCTTCTTCGGCAAGCTCTACGTCTTCCTGGCGGCCGTTCAGGGCGGGTTCTGGACGCTGGCCGTGGTCGGCGTGCTGACCAGCGTGGTCTCCGCGTACTACTACCTGCGCATCGTCAAGGTGATGTTCTTCGACGAGGCGCCGGCCGAGGGCGGGCTGGACGCGACCACGCCGGGCCTCGCCGCCGTCACCGCGACCACCGGCATCTTCAATCTGGTGTTCTGCCTCTACCCGGCGCCGCTGCTGCTGGCGGCGGGCCTCGCCGCGGCGGCACTGCTGGGGTGACCGCCGCCGCCGGCAGCGGCCTGCCACCGGGCTGGCGGCTGGAGATCGCGGAGTCGCTGCCGAGCACCTCCGATGCGCTGCGGCTTCGGGCAGAGGCGGGGGAGGCACCCCGCCTCGCCCTGATCGCGCGGCGCCAGACCGCAGGGCGGGGACGGTCCGGCCGCGCCTGGGCGTCGCCGGTCGGAAACCTCCATCTCTCCGTGCTGCTGCGGCCCGGCGGCGAGGTGGCGGAAGCGGCCCAATGGGGGCTGCTGGCCGGCGTGGCGCTGGCCGAGGCGGCTTCGACGGCGGAGCCCGACCCGCTGGCGCTGCGGCTGAAATGGCCGAACGACCTGCTGCGCCGCGGCGCCAAGGTGGCGGGCATCCTGGCCGAGGCGGCGCTGACGGCCGATCGGCCGGCGCGCCTCGCCTGGGTAGTCCTCGGGATCGGCGTGAACCTGCGCTCCGCCCCGGGCCTTCCCGATCGCCCCACTGCCTGCCTGGCCGTCGCCGAGGCACCGGAGGCCTTCGCCGCGCGCCTGCTGCGCCGCCTCGACCATTGGGCCGCCGTGCAGGGGCGCATGGGATTCGGCCCGGTGCGTGATGCCTGGATGGCGCGCGGGCCGGAACTCGGCACGGACCTCGCGGTGCGCGGCGACGCGGCGCCGCTGAACGGCCGCTACGCCGGCCTCGCCGCCGATGGCGGGCTGCTGCTGGACACCGGAGAGGGCCGGCGGCACATCCTCACCGGCGAGGTGCTGGCCCCGGCGCGGGGCGGCGGCGCCGATGCCCTGCGGAGTGGATAGCGCGGCCATGCTTCTCGCAGTCGATGCCGGCAACACCAACGTGGTCTTCGCGGTGCATGACGGCACGGAGTGGCGCGGCCGCTGGCGCGTCGCCACGCGCGACGACCGCACCTCGGACGAATACGCGGTGTGGCTGCTGGCGCTGCTGCAGCATGTCGGCCTGAAGCCCGCCGATATCGACCACTGCGTGATCGGCACGGTTGTTCCCGCCGCGCTCTACAACCTGCGCCGCCTGTCGCGCGACTGGTTCAACGTGGAGCCGCTGGTCGCCCGCGCCACGGTGCACTGGGGGTTCGAGATCAAGGTGGAGCGGCCGCAGGAGGTGGGCGCCGACCGCCTGCTGAACGCGCTGGCCAGCCATACCCACTACAAGGGGCCGCTGGTGGTCATCGATTTCGGCACCGCCACCACCTTCGATGTGGTCGACAAGGACGGCTCCTACCTCGGCGGCGTCATCGCCCCCGGCATCAACCTCTCCATCGAGGCGCTGCACCGCGCCGCCGCGCGCCTGCCGCGGATCGGCATCGGCCGGCCGCAGGCGGTGATCGGCCGCGACACGGTCGCCGCCATGCAGTCCGGCGTCTACTGGGGCTATGTCGGGTTGATCGAGGGCATCGTCGGCCGCATCCGCGGCGAGTACGACGCGCCGCTGAAGGTGATCGCGACAGGCGGCCTGGCGCCGCTCTTTGCCGAGGGCACCACGGTGATCGAGCGGATCGACCAGGACATCACGCTCGAGGGCCTGCGCCTGTTGGCGGAGCGCAACCCCAGGCCCATCTTGCAGAAGACTGGATCGCGCGACGCCGTCTGACCCGCCCGGTTCCCAGGTGGGGGCCGGGCCGGCGCCGCGTGCCCCGACGAGCGCCGGAAGGCCCCATACCTGATGAACGTGGACGCGTACGACCCAAGACAGCCCGGTGCCGGGGCGGAGGCGGACGACCTTGCCCTGATCCCGCTCGGCGGCACCGGCGAGATCGGCATGAACCTCAACGTCTACCGCTGCGACGGTGCGCTGCTGGCGGTGGATTGCGGCATCGGCTTCGGCGGGCCGGACAACCCGGAGGTGGACGTGATGGTCCCCGACCCGGCCTGGCTGGCGGAACGCCGGGACCGGCTGGTGGGGCTGATCGTCACCCACGCGCATGAGGACCATGTCGGCGCCGTGGCGCATCTCTGGCCGCAGCTGAAATGCCCGGTCTATGCCGGCCCCTTCGTCTCCGCCGTGCTGCGCCGGAAGCTCGGCGAGGCCGGGCTGCTCTCGCAGGTGACGCTGGTGACGGTGCCGCTGCAGGGCCGGCTGCCGCTCGGCCCCTTCGACGTCGAGTTCCTGCGCGTCGCGCATTCGGTGCCGGAAGCCCAGGCGCTGGCGATCCGCACGCGCCACGGCCTGGTGCTGCATACCGGCGACTGGAAGCTGGACCCCGACCCGCTGCTGGGCCCGCCGACCGACGAGGCTGCCTTCGCCCGCCTCGGGGAGGAGGGCGTGCTGGCCATGGTCTGCGACAGCACCAATGCGCTGGTCGAGGGGCATTCCGGCAGCGAGGGCGAGGTGCGGCGCAACCTGACGGCCATCATCCGCGGGCTCACGGGCCGTGTCGCCGTCAGCTGCTTCGCCACCAATATCGCGCGCGTCGAAAGCATCGCCCGCGCCGCCAAGGCCGCGGGGCGCGAGGTGGCGCTGTTCGGCCGGTCCCTGCGCAACGCCGATGCGGCGGCGCGCGAATGCGGCTACCTGAAGGGCGTCGATCCCTTCCTGTCCGAGGAGGAGGCCGGCTACCTGCCGGACGACTCCCTGTTGCTGATCTGCACCGGCAGCCAGGGCGAGCCGCGCTCCGCCCTGTCCAAGATCGCCGCCGACACCCACCCGCAGATCGCGCTGGGAGAGGGGGACACGGTGATCTTCTCCTCCCGGATGATCCCGGGGAACGAGCGCAAGATCCTGCAGATCCAGGACCAGCTCGCGCGCCGCGGCTGCCGGATCATGACGGCCGACGACCACATGGTGCACGTCTCCGGCCATCCGGCGCGGGACGAGCTGAAGCGGCTCTATGCGCTGGTGAAGCCGACGCTCGCCGTGCCGGTGCATGGCGAGTGGCGGCACCTGAGCGAGCACGCGGCGCTGGCCAAGGCCTGCGGCGCCCGGCCGATCCTGATCGAGGATGGCGACGTGCTGCGCCTGGCGCCGGCGCCGGCGGAGGTGGTGGCCGGCGTGCCCACGGGGCGCCTCGCCCTCGATGAGGGGCGGCTGCTGCCGATGACGGGCGGCGTGCTCGCGGCGCGCAAGCGCATGCTGTTCAACGGCGTGATCATCGCCTCGCTGGCGGTGGACCGGGCCGGGCGGGTGCTGGGCGAACCCAAGGTCTCCGCACCCGGCCTGTTCGACGCCATGGAGGAGCAGGAGGCGCCGCTTCAGCTGGCGGCCGAGATCGCGCGCATGGTGGGCGACCTGCCCGGCGGCATCCGCCAGGAGGATGACGCGCTGCGCGAGGCAACGCGCGCGGTGCTGCGCAAGGCGGTCGGGCGGCGCCTGCGCAAGCGCCCGACCGTCGAGGTCCACCTGCTGCGGGTCTAAGCGCATCTCTGGAGGTTTGCGCTCGAACAGGAACCTGGGCAGGCTTGCATGTCAGGAGCTTGAGCCGCACGACGTGCGGGCCAGGCTACGAAAGCCTGCTTGGCGCGGCTGCGCGTCGTCCACGGAACGGCGGTGAGGCTTGCCCGCGGCGGCGGTGCACGGCACAGGGTGGCATGAGCTGGTTCACGGGCGTCATCGTCTATCTGCTGGTCTGGTGGACGGCGCTGTTCGCCGTGCTGCCCTTCGGCACCCGGCCCGACCCCGAGGCCGATCCCGTGGCCGGCGGCTGGCGCGGAGTGCCGGAGCGGCCCCTGTTGCTGCGCAAGGTGGTCGCGACGACGATCCTCGCCGGCGTGATCTGGATCGGGATCTATGCCCTGGTGGAGAGCGACTGGCTGAGCTTCCGATCCGGCTGGCTCGCTTTGCCGGAAAGGTAGGCAGAACTACCGCGTTCGGGCAGAGGTCGCCTGCATCGGCGTCAAAGGCGGCATGGGCGATGAAAATTCAGGCTTCCGTGGCGGACGAATCCGTTGTCCTCGCCAAGGGCCTGGGTCAGGATGGTCGCAGGAAGAGGGTTGGTCCTCTTCCTGCCGTGTGACTGGCGTTTCCTCCCTAAACTCGGGCCGCGCTTCTGGCGCGGCCCATTTTTTGATGGCTTGCGCACGGCGCGGCCCGCCCTGGCGGATCGTGCGCGCCGCCCGTAAGGTCCGCGCCCTCCCCTGACTCCAGGAGCCGCCGCCTTGCGCCTGTCACGCGCCTTCCTGCCGACGCTGAAAGAGACGCCCGCCGAGGCGCAGGTCGTCTCGCACCGCCTGATGCTGCGGGCCGGGATGATCCGGCAGACCAGCGCCGGCATCTATGCCTGGCTGCCGCTGGGCTGGCGCGCGCTGCAGCGGGTGGAGCAGATCGTCCGCGAGGAGCAGGACGCCGCCGGGGCGCAGGAAATCCTGATGCCCACCATCCAGACCGCCGACCTCTGGCGCACCTCCGGCCGCTACGACGCCTACGGGCCGGAGATGCTGCGCCTGAAGGACCGGCACGAGCGGGAGATGCTGTACGGGCCCACCAACGAGGAAATGGTCACCGACATCTTCCGCAGCTATGCGAAGAGCTACCGCGACCTGCCGCGCAACCTCTATCACATCCAATGGAAGTTCAGGGACGAGGTGCGGCCGCGCTTCGGCGTGATGCGCGGGCGCGAGTTCCTGATGAAGGACGCCTACAGCTTCGACCTGGACGCCGTCGGAGCAAAGGAAAGCTATGCAGCTATGTTCATGGCGTATCTTCGGACATTCGCGCGCATGGATCTAAAGGCCGTTCCAATGCGGGCTGATACAGGTCCAATTGGCGGCAATCTGAGTCACGAGTTCGTCGTGCTCGCCGAGACGGGTGAGAGCCAAGTCTATCTCGATCGAGATATTCTGGATTGGAATCCGCTCGCAGCGACAATGCGGCCGCAGGCAAGTATGCAGCACTTTCAGTCGTACTACGCCGCAACTGAAGAAATGCACGACGAGAAGGCTTGGCAAATGGTTCCGCAGGAGCGCAGGTTGATTGCTCGCGGGATCGAAGTCGGCCACATCTTCTATTTCGGTACGAAGTACAGTGCGGCCATGGGGTTGCAGGTCAGCAGTCCCGACGGCAGGATGGTGACGCCCGAGATGGGCAGCTACGGCATCGGCGTCTCGCGTCTGGTTGGCGCGCTGATCGAGGCGAACCACGACGAGGCCGGCATCAAGTGGCCGGATGCGGTAGCCCCGTTTACCGCAACGGTGATCAACCTCAAGGTCGGCAACGCGACGACAGATGCTGTATCAGAACAAATCTATGCTGCGCTCACGCCGAATGCAGTCTATGACGACCGCGACGATCGTGCCGGAGTGAAGTTCGCTGATGCCGACCTGATGGGCTTTCCTTGGCAGGTCATCATCGGCCCGCGCGGTGCGGCCGCGGGAAAGGTGGAGCTGAAGCGTCGCGCCACTGACGAGAGGTGGGAACTCTCGCCCGAGGAAGCAATCGGCCACATCTTTGCATCACCGCTTGTCTGAAGCACTCAGTGTTCACCCCCTTCGAACGCGCCGTCGCGTTCCGCTACCTGCGGTCGCGCAAGGGCGAGCGCTTCGTCTCGGTCATCGCGATCTTCTCGCTGGTGGGCATCGCCCTCGGCGTCGCCACGCTGATCATCGTGATGAGCGTGATGAACGGCTTCCGCCAGGAACTGCTCGGCCGCATCCTAGGCCTGAACGGCCATATGGGCGTCTTCGCCGCGGATGGCGGACCGATGAAGGATTTCGACGAGGTCACGCGCATCATCCGCGGCCTGCCCAACGTGGTCGAGGCGACGCCCATCGTCGAGGGCCAGGTGCTGCTGACCAGCGAGGGGGGCGGCGCCTCCGGCGGCCTCGCCCGCGGCATCCGGCCCGAGGATCTGCGCGCGCGCGCCATCATCGCCGACAACATCCGGCGCGGCAGCCTGGAGGAATTCGAGGGCGAGGATTCGGTGGTGATCGGCACCGGCCTCGCCAACCGGCTGCGCGTGATGGTGGGAGACCGCATCAGCCTGGTTTCGCCACAGGGCCGCGCAACGGTCTTCGGCACGGTCCCGCGCGTGCGCGCCTATCGCGTGGCGGCGCTGTTCAACGTGGGGATGAACGAATACGACAGCACCTTCGTGTTCATGCCCCTGGCGGCGGCGCAGATCTACTTCCAGATCCCCGATGCGGCGACCCAGGTCGAGGTCTTCGTCCGCGACCCGACCCGCGTGCGTGCGGTGAACGCCGAGATCCGCCGCGCCCTGGCCGATGTCCGGCCCGTGCGCATCGTCGACTGGCAGGACGCCAACAGCAGCTTCTTCAACGCGGTGCAGGTCGAGCGGAACGTCATGTTCCTGATCCTGACGCTGATCATCATCGTCGCCGCCTTCAACATCATCTCCTCGCTGATCATGCTGGTGAAGGACAAGGGGCGGGACATCGCCATCCTGCGCACCATGGGGGCGACGCGCGGCGCGATCCTGCGCATCTTCCTGCTCTGCGGCGCCTCCGTCGGCGTGCTGGGCACGGCGGTCGGCTTCGCGCTGGGCATGCTGTTCTGCGTGAACATCGAGGGCATCCGCCAGGCCCTGCAGGCGCTGACGGGGACGGAGCTGTTCAGCCCCGAGGTCTATTTCCTGTCGCAGCTGCCGGCGGTGGTGGATCCGAACGAGGTCGCGCAGGTGGTGGCGATGGGGCTGGTGCTGTCGCTGCTGGCGACGATCTACCCCTCCTGGCGCGCGGCGCGCCTCGATCCGGTGGAGGCGCTCAGGAATGAGTGACGCGAGCGGCGTTCCGCCCCTGCGCCTGGCGGGCGTCGAGCGCCGCTACCGCACCGAGGCCGGCGAACTGCCCGTGCTCACCGGCGCCGACCTGGTGCTGAATGCCGGCGAGATCGTCGCCCTCGTCGCGCCCTCCGGCACCGGGAAGTCCACCCTGCTGCACCTGGCCGGCCTGCTGGAACGCCCCGATGGCGGCGAGGTCTTCGTCGAGGGCCGCGCCGCCGGCACGCTCTCCGACGACCAGCGCACCGCGATCCGCCGCGGCACCATCGGCTTCGTCTATCAGTTCCACCACCTGCTGCCCGAGTTCACCGCGCTGGAGAACGTTACCCTGCCGCAGATGGCCGCCGCCACCCCGCGCGCCGCGGCCGAGGCGCGTGCGCGCGAGCTGCTGGCGGCCTTCGGCTTGGCCGGGCGCGAGTCGCACCGGCCCGGCAAGCTCTCCGGCGGCGAGCAGCAGCGCGTGGCGATCGCGCGGGCACTCGCCAATCGCCCGCGCATCCTGCTGGCCGACGAGCCCACGGGGAATCTCGATGTCGGCACCTCCGACCGCGTCTTCGCGGAGCTGCTGGAGGCGGTGCGCGGCCAGGGGGTCGCCGCGCTGATCGCCACCCACAACCCGGCGCTGGCGGCCCGCATGGACCGGGTGGTGACGCTGCGCGACGGCAAGGTGGAACCGGCGGGCTGACCTCACCCGCCAGCCGGGCGGGACCGCGCGACCCGGCCGGGCGCGCCGCCGCTATTCCCCGGCCAGGACTGCGTCCCGGCGCGGCGCCGCGCCGACGGGCGCGCGCAGGCCCAGCATGACCAGCCGCGCCAGGAACAGCAGCGCGCCGGCGAACCACACCAGCGCCGCCGCGATGGCGACGGCCGGGGCCCCGCGGCTGATCGCCAGCCAGATCCCGAAGGGAAAGACGGCGGCCGATCCGGCGGAGAGGCAGAACTGCGCAAGGGCCGGCCCGCGCCGCTCCGAGAGTTCCGGAAAGCCGCGGTAGGTCAGCCCCATCAGCGCCAGCGAGGCCCAGCCAACCAGGTTCAGGTGGACGTGCACGGGCGCCAGGTGGAAATCGTGCCTGATCCCCATGACCAGGCCCAAGGCAACGCCGCCCACCAGGCAGGCGGCGGCCGCGGTCAGGAACCAGAGGGGCAGCTTCGGCATCGGCTCGCTCCAGATGGGGTCTCGATCCGGGGGCAGGCTGGAGCGGCCGCATTGCACCGCGATGTCGCGGCGCTGCGGAAGGGGTTTCGTGTGTTGCGCCGCAGGAGCGGCCGACCAGGGCAGGCATGCTACAGTGCCGCACTGCCGGGAGTCGCGCATGGCCGCCGAAAGCTTCGTCCACCTGCACACCCATTCCAGCTATTCGCTCTCCGAGGGCGCGATCAAGGCGGAGAAGCTGCCGGTCCTGGCCCGGGACGCCGGCATGCCGGCCGTGGCGCTGACCGACAGCGCGAACCTCTTCGGTGCCCTGGAATTCGCCCAGGCTGCGGCGTCGAAGGGGGTGCAGCCGATCATGGGCTGCCAGCTCTTCCTCTCCCGTACCGCGGCGGACGACCGGCCGGAGGCCGAGCGCCAGCCGCCCGATCCGGTCGTCGCGCTGGCCATGGACGCGACCGGGCTCGACAACCTGCAGCGCCTGTCTTCGGCTGGGTTCATGGCGGGCGACGCGTCGGGGCGGCCCTGCCTGCGGCTGCCGACGCTGCTGGACCATGCGGCGGGGCTGATCCTGCTGACCGGCGGCACCACCGGGCCAGTCGCGCGGCTGCTGCTGGAGGGGCGGCGCGCGCCCGCGGCGCGGCTGGTCGATCAGCTGCGGGAGGCGTTCCCGGACCGCCTGGCGGTGGAACTGCACCGGCATGGCCTCGAATCCGACCGGGTGGCGGAACCGGCGCTGCTCGCACTGGCCGATGCCGCCGGCCTGCCCATCGTCGCCGCCAACGACGTCTATTTCGCCAGGGCCGAGATGCATGAGGCGCATGACGCGCTGCTCTGCATCGCCGAGGGCCGGACGCTGGCGGAGCCCGACCGCCGCCGCGTCACGCCCGAGCACTGGTTCAAGCCGCCGGCCGAGATGCGCCGGCTCTTCGCCGACCTGCCGGAGGCCTGCGACAATACGCTCGCCATCGCGCGCCGCTGCGCGGTGATGACGGAGGTGCGCAAGCCTGAGCTGCCGGTCTGCCCGAAGGTCCGCCCCGGGATGACCGAGGCCGAGACGGTGCGCGAGATGGCGCGCCAGGGCCTCGCCGCGCGCCTCGCCCCGCGCAACGCCCCGGACGCGGCGCTGGAGGTCTATTTCAAGCGCCTCGACTACGAGCTCGGCGTCATCGAGCAGATGGGGTTCTCCGGCTACTTCCTCATCGTCGCCGACTTCATCCAGTGGGCGAAGGCGCAGGGAATTCCCGTGGGGCCTGGCCGCGGCTCCGGCGCCGGCAGCGTCGCCGCCTGGGCGCTGCAGATCACCGACCTCGATCCGCTGCAGTTCGGCCTGCTGTTCGAGCGCTTCCTGAACCCGGAGCGCGTCTCGATGCCGGATTTCGACATCGACTTCTGCCAGGACCGGCGCGACGAGGTGATCAGCTATGTCCGCCGCGAATACGGCGCGGACCGGGTCGCGCAGATCATCACCTTCGGCAAGCTGCAGGCGAAGGCGGCGGTGCGCGACGTCGGTCGCGTGCTCGGCATGCCCTATGGCCAGGTGGACAGGATCGCGTCCCTTATTCCGTTCAACCCGGCCAAGCCCGTGACGCTGTCGCAGGCCATCGCCGAGGAGCCGCGACTGGCCGAGCTGCGCGACGGCGACGAGCAGGTGGCGCGGCTGCTGGAGATCGCCGGCCAGGTGGAGGGCCTGTATCGCAACGCGTCCACCCATGCCGCGGGCGTGGTGATCGGGCAGAAGCCGCTCGGCGACATCATCCCGCTCTACCGCGACCCACGATCCGAGATGCTGATCACGCAGTACTCGATGAAATACGTGGAGCAGGCGAGCCTGGTGAAGTTCGACTTCCTCGGCCTGAAGACGCTGACGGTCATCGAGCAGGCGCTGGCGATCCTGAAGGGCCAGGGGGAGAACGGGGGGGTCGAGATCGACATCGCCGCCATTCCGCTGGACGACGCGCGCACCTACGAGATGCTGCGCAAGGGCGACGCGGCGGGCGTGTTCCAGTTCGAAGGCCAGGGCATGCGCGACTGCCTGCGCCAGATGAAGGTGGACCGCTTCGAGGACCTGATCGCCGCCGTGGCGCTGTACCGGCCCGGCCCGATGGCGAACATCCCCGCCTACTGCCAGCGCAAGCACGGCGAGCCCTGGGAGAGCCCGCACCCGAAGATCCACCACATCCTGGCCGAGACCTACGGCATCATGGTCTACCAGGAACAGGTGATGCAGATCGCCCAGGACCTGGCCGGCTACTCGCTCGGCAGCGCCGACCTGCTGCGCCGCGCCATGGGCAAGAAGATCGCCAGGGAGATGGAGCAGCAGCGCGCCATCTTCACCGAGGGCGCGATCAAGAATGGCATCGAGCCGGCCAAGGCCACCGAGATCTTCGACCTGATGGCGAAGTTCGCGGACTACGGCTTCAACAAGTCGCACGCGGCTGCCTACGCCCTGGTCAGCTACCAGACCGCCTGGCTGAAGGCGAACCATCCGGTTGCCTTCCTCGCCGCCTCGATGACGCTGGACCTCGACAAGACCGAGAAGCTCGCGGGGCACATGCAGGAGACCTCCCGCCTCGGCATCGCCGTGCTGCCGCCGGACGTGAACCGCTCGGGCGCCGTCTTCCTGGTGGAGCAGGCACCCGACGGCCGGCCGGCGATCCGCTTTGCCCTGGCCGCGGTGAAGCGGGTCGGCGCCAGCGCCATGCGCGATTTGGTGGCGGAGCGCGACCGGGGCGGCCCCTTCCGCTCGCTCGTCGACTTCGCGGAGCGCGTCGATCCCCGCCTGCTGAACAAGATGCAGATCGAGAACCTCGCCAAGGCCGGCGCCTTCGACAGCCTGGAGCCGAACCGTGCCCGCCTCGTCGCCGGCGCCGAGACCGTGCTGCGCCGCGCCCAGGCCAGCGCGGAGGATCGCGCGAGCGCGCAGATCGCGCTGTTCGGCGGCACCGACGCGGCCCCCGAGGCACTGCGCCTGCCCCACATCCCGGACTGGCCGCAGCTGGAGAAGCTGGCCTTCGAGGCGGAGGCGGTAGGCTTCCACCTCTCGGCGCATCCGCTGGACACCTACAGGTCCGTGCTGCGCCGGCTCGGCGTCACGGCCTCGACGGGGATCGCCGACCGGGTGCGGGGTGGCGCGGCGCGGCTGCGCCTCGCGGGCACGGTAACGGCGACGAAGGAGCGAACCACCCGGACCGGCAGCCGCATGTGCTGGGTTTCGCTGTCGGACCAGGCCGGCAGCTACGAGGTGACGCTGTTCTCCGAGGTGCTGTCCCGCTCCCGCGCGTTGCTGGAGGAGGGCACGGCGGTGATCGTCTCGGCCGAGGCGCGGCTGGATGGCGAGCAGCTCCGGCTGACCGCCTCCGAGGTCGAGGGCCTGGAGAAGGCGGCGCAGGCGGTGGGGCAGGGGATCCGCCTCTGGCTGGAGGGGCCGGGCGCGGTGAACCCGGTGCGCGACCTGCTGGCGCGGGAGGGGCGGGGGAAAGGCCGCGTCACCCTGATCGCCCGTACTGCGCCGGGACAGGAGGTGGAGCTGGCGCTGCCCGGGTCCTTCAACGTCTCGCCGCGGCTGATGCAGGCGATGAAGGTGCTGCCGGGAGTGGCCGAGGTCGAGGCGGTGTGATCCGGCCGGCTTCCTGAGCCACACGGCGTCCAGTCCCATCCCGCTGCTTGTCGCGGCGCACGCCGCATGCCATATGCCACGTGCTGTCGTTGACCCCGGTCCGCGACGGCAAATCCACACGCGGCGCACCCTTCCGGCCCCTGGACCTCCAGGGCGGTCGGGTCCGGTCCCCCCTCCGGGGGCATTGCGCCGCGGAGGCCCAACCGGACGACACAGGAAGGAAGGAACTCGCCCCATGGCGATGCCCCAGGTCTCGCTGCGCATGCTGCTCGAAGCCGGCGTGCATTTCGGCCACCATACGCGGCGCTGGAACCCGCGCATGGCGCCCTACATCTTCGGCGTCCGCAACCAGGTCCACATCCTGGACCTGCAGCAGACCGTGCCGATGCTGGACCGCGCGCTGCGCGCCGTGCGCGACACGGTGGCGGCCGGTGGCCGCGTGCTGTTCGTCGGCACCAAGAAGGCGGCGGCGGAATACGTGGCGGAGGCTGCCTCGCGCTGCGGCCAGTACTACGTGAACCATCGCTGGCTCGGCGGCATGCTGACCAACTGGAAGACCATCCAGGGCAGCATCCGGCGCCTGAAGCAGATGGACGAGCAGATCGCCGGCGGCGTGCAGGGCCTCACCAAGAAGGAGGTCCTGATGCTGACGCGCGAGAAGGAGAAGCTCGACCGCGCGCTCGGCGGGATCAAGGAAATGGGCGGCCTGCCCGACATCATCTTCGTGATCGACGTGGTCAAGGAGAAGCTGGCCATCGAGGAGGCCAACAAGCTCGGCATCCCGGTGATCGCCGTGGTGGACAGCAACGCCGATCCGCAGGGCGTCGCCTTCCCGATCCCCGGCAACGACGACGCCATCCGCGCGATCAACCTGTACTGCGACCTGGTCGCGGGCGCGGTGTTCGACGGCATCTCGGCCGAGCTGCAAGCCTCGGGCGTCGACATGGGCGCCGCCGAAGACCTGCCGGCCGCCGAGCCGATCGAGGAGCCTGCCCTGGTGGAGGCCGAGGCGGACGCGCCGGTCAGCATGGCCGACATCGAGGTGCCGCCGGAAATCGCCGAAGCCGCTGCGGCCGAGGTCGCCGAGGGCGACCGCGCCGGCGCGGCCTGACCCGGCACCGCGGTTCGGACGGAGGAGAAGGGCAGATGGCCGAGATCACCGCCGCAATGGTCAAGGACCTGCGCGAGAAGACCGGCGCGGGCATGATGGATTGCAAGCGCGCCCTCACGGAGAACGACGGCGACGTCGAGGCCGCGATCGACTGGCTGCGCAAGAAGGGCCTCTCGGCCGCGGCCAAGAAATCCGGCCGCACCGCCGCGGAGGGTCTCGTCGGCGTGGCCAGCGCGCCGCAGGTCGGCGCCATGGTCGAGGTGAACGCCGAGACCGACTTCGTCGCCCGCAACGAGCTGTTCCAGGCCTTCGTCGCCGAGGTGGCGGGGCTGGCGCTCTCGGTCGGCGCGGACGTGGAGAAGCTGAAGGCGGCGCCCTATCCCGGCACCCGGCACAGCGTGCAGGAGGAACTCACCCGCCTGATCGCCACCATTGGCGAGAACATGCATATCCGCCGGGCCAGGCGCCTGGAGGTGAGGCAGGGCACGGTCGCGACCTACACCCACAACGCCGTCAAGCCGGGGCTCGGCAAGATCGGCGTTCTGGTGGCGCTGGAGGGCGAATCGGAACACGCCGTCATGGAGACGCTGGGCCGGCAGATCGGCATGCACGTCGCCGCCGCGCGGCCGGACGCGCTCGACGTCGCCTCGGTCGACCCCTCCGCGTTGGAGCGGGAGAAGAACGTGCTCGCCGAGCAGTCCCGCGCCTCGGGCAAGCCCGAGGCGATCATCGCCAAGATGGTCGAGGGCCGCATCCGCAAGTTCTACGAGGAAGTGGTGCTGCTGGAGCAGATCTGGGTGCACGACGGCGAGAGCCGGGTGAAGGCGGTGGTCGAGAAGGCGGGGCTCAGGCTCACCGGCTTCGCGCGCTTCCAGCTCGGCGAGGGCGTGGCGAAGACGGATGGCGGCGACTTCGCCGCCGAGGTCGCCGCCGCGGCCGGCATCAACGTCAACCCGGGCGAGCCGCCGACCTGAAGAAGCCCGTCGCCGCCGCGCGCCGGCGGCGGCGCCTCGGGCGCCACGAACTGCGCGGCATCCGGGCCGGGCGGCAGGCACTTCTTGCGGGCGCCCCTGGCGCTCCCTATGGTTCCGCAACCCCGTCACGGCTCCAAGATGACCCACTCCCCCGCCTATCGCCGCGTCCTGCTCAAGGTCAGCGGAGAGGCCTTGATGGGCAGCCGCGACTACGGGCTCGACACCGTTGTCTGCCGGCGCATCGCCGAGGACGTGCAGGGCGTTATCGCGCTCGGCGTGCAGGTCAGCCTGGTGATCGGCGGCGGCAACATCTTCCGCGGCATCGCCGGCGCCGCATCCGGCATGGATCGTGCCCAGGCCGACTACATGGGCATGCTGGCCACCGTGATGAACGCGCTGGCCATGCAGTCGGCACTCGAGAAGGTCGGCATCGTCACCCGGGTGCAGAGCGCCATCGCCATGGAGTCGGTGTGCGAGCCCTATATCCGCCGCCGCGCCATCCGCCACATGGAGAAGGGGCGGGTGGTGATCTTCGGCGCCGGGACGGGCAACCCCTTCTTCACCACCGACACCGCCGCGGCGCTGCGCGCCGCCGAGATGGGGTGCGATGCGCTGCTGAAGGGCACGCAGGTGGACGGCGTCTATTCCGCCGACCCCCGCAAGAACCCCGGGGCCGAGCGGTACGAGACCCTGACCTACCTCGACATGCTGGCGCGGGACCTGGCGGTGATGGACGCCGCCGCCATCAGCCTGGCGCGCGAGAACCACCTGCCGATCATCGTCTTCAACATCCACGAACCCGGGGCCTTCACCGCCGTGATGCGCGGCGAGGGCAGGTTCACCAAGGTCGTGGAACACTGACGCCGCGCGGGCCGGGCCGGTCCCGCGGTTGCGCGGGCATCTGGCCGCGGAGCGGCGTCGCAACGCGCGGGGAGCACGGGCATGGCCGCTGACGTGAAGTCGCTCAAGCAGGACCTGCAGCGCCGCATGGATGGTGCCATGGAGACGCTGCGCAAGGAATTCGCCGGGCTGCGCACCGGCCGCGCCTCCCCGGCGCTGCTGGAGCCGATCCGGGTCGATGCCTATGGCGGCGTCTCGCCGCTGAACCAGGTGGCGAACATCTCGGTCGCCGGGCCTGGCCTGCTCTCCGTGCAGGTCTGGGACAAGTCGCTGGTGAAGGCCACCGAGAACGCGATCCGCGAGGCCAATCTCGGCCTCAACCCGCAGACCGAGGGCCAGGTCATCCGCGTGCCGCTGCCGCCGCTGACGCAGGAGCGGCGCAACGAGCTCGCCAAGGCGGCCGCCCGCTACGCCGAGCAGACCCGCGTCGCCGTGCGCGGCGTGCGGCGCGATGGGATGGAGCAGATCAAGGCCATGGAGCGGGACAAGAAGGCTCCGCTGCCCGAGGACGACGCCAAGCGGGCGCACGACGAGGTGCAGAAGCTGACCGACCAGTACATCAAGCAGGTGGACGCGATGCTCGCCGAGAAGGAGAGGGACATCCGCCAGGTCTGAGCGAGGCCGGCAAGTTCGCCGATCATGTCCGGTGCCCTGAAGCCGAGAAGCCCCGCCGAGGCGGCGCCCCTGGAGCCCGCCGCGCGGTCGGCGGCGGCGGAGCCGCTGCGCCCGCTGCCGGCGCCG